>CALVMY010000093.1 GCA_944349405.1 uncultured Bacilli bacterium
CCTTTACTTGAAGAATTATATGATGCAACCTTTAATGATAAGATTTACATCATCGTTTTAGATGAAGTTAATATTGCTCGTGTTGAATATTATTTTGCGGAATTTTTATCACTTTTGGAATATCCAAATATTGAGCAAAGAACATTAGAAATTACTAATGATGTATGGGAAAAAGACCCTAAACATTTAAATAAAGGAAGACTTCAAATCGGCGAAAATGTTTATTTTTTAGGGACAGCAAATAATGATGAATCAACCTTTGCTATTTCTGATAAAGTTTATGATAGAGCAATGGTTTTAAATTTAGAAAAAAAGGCCGAATCTTTTGAAGCTGGTGAAGTTAATCAATGCCCTTTATCTAATTCTGATTTTATTAAGTTAGGTAATAATGCTGAAATTGAATTTAAAAAATCATCTGATTATCAAATTTTAGAAGGTTGGATCAATAAAATAAATGAGCTTGTTATCGAATCTTTCGGAATAAGTTTTGGTAATCGTATGTTTGGACAAATTTTAAGATATGTTCCAATTTATGTTGCTTGTGGCGGAAGTAAAGAAGAAGCTTTTGATGATTTTGTTGCTAAAAAGATATTAAGAAAGCTTGAAGGGAAGGACTTTTTAAAATTATCAACTCAAGTAAAACAATTTATTGATAAACTCAATTTAAATTTTGGCCCTGAAAATATGAAAAAATGTAAGGAATATGTTTCTAAATACAATATTATTGGTTAGTTTATGAATCGAAGCGGGAGAAAATATACTCAATATAAAGGATTAAAAGCCTATTTAAGTGTAGTAGGAGTTAATTCAAAAATTGAACAACTTGCAGAATGTGTTAAAAATTCGGCTTCTTTTTATAGCGAAATAAAAACCTTTAACAATTCCATTAAAATTGAATCCGATTGGATTGAAAAAATCGAATTTTATCTTCCTTTTATTTATGAAGCTATTTTACAAGGAAGAAGATTTATCTTAAATACTGGGGAAACAGTAGATATTGAAAAGATTAAAAGAGTTAGCAAAGATTCGATTGTTGATTTAGCAAAACACTCTAATAATATTCGAAAAATTAATGAAGTTAATAATAATGTCGAACCTAAAAAATTATTAATAATTGAAAAAAATGACGATTTTGGATTATACGAAAATAAATTTTTAGTTTATTTATTACTTTTACTTAAATCATTCGTTTCTTTACGTTTTGATAAAATTAAAGAAGCACAATCAGTTTTAGAAATTGTTACCAAATTAAAAAGCGAGGTCGGAATTTTTAAAGATTCAATTAATTATGAAATAAATATTGATGATATTAGGCATACTGATTTAAAGGTCGAAGAAAATGATATTAATAAAGATTTAATTAATCGACTTAATGGAATTACTTCAACTATTGAACAATTTTTAAATACTGATTTAATTTCTATCGTTTCAAAACTTCCTCCAATTAGTGAACCAATTCAAAAAAATAATGTTTTAAAAAATGACCCAACATTTGTTAAATGTTTCGAACTTTATGAATTTTTAAAAAATTACAATAAAGATGGATTTTATATTGAACATAACGAAGTTAGTTTAACTTCTTTAAGCGAATCATATATTAACTTTTTTAAATATATCCCAATTGTTTTAACTTTCCTTTCTTATTCTGAATCAAAAGAATTATTCCCTCTTTTAGAAGAAGAATATCGTAAAGAATTAAAAGATATTGAAAATATAAATAAAGAAAGATTATTAAATAAAATTTCTGAAATTTTTGAAGGCGAAGATTTATCTAAAGAAAAAATCTCAGAAATTATTTTATCTTTAGAGAATTCTTTAAAAGAAAAAGAAGAAACAATTGAAAAAAATGCTCTAACTTATGAAGAAAATATCTCCCTTTTATCAAAAGAATTAAATCAAAAGATAGATTCATTACACTTTGAAATTGAAGATATTAATAATAAATATCATGAAGAAGTAACTTCTTTAAAAGAAACAATTGATGAATTAAAAAAAGAAAAAGAAGAATTAATTAAAAAATATGAAGAAGAAATAGCTTTATTAAAAGCTAAAAATAGAGCACTTAATATTAAACTTGATCCAAACTTTGAAAATGATTTAAAAAATGAAGAATATTTCAATTCATTAGAGAAAGATTTTGAAGTTTTTACAGATTATTTTATTAAGAAATGGAATGTTGTTAAGAAAAATATTAAAAAAGAAGAGAAAAAGAAGATTAGAATGCTTTTAAAAAAGAAGGGGAAAATAAATGGTTAATAAAAGATTAATTGATCAAATATGCACTATTTTAATTTTACTTGATTTAGTTTTAGGCTTATTCTTTTTAGCTTTCCTTTTAGCTTATACCTTAAGTGATGGAGGAGGATTTATTTTAAATAATCCACTTGTTTATGTTACGATGGCGCTTCTTTTTATAATTCCAATTTGTTATATGACTTATTTTTTACTTATTAATAAAGAAAAAGAAGAGAGTGCATTTATTTTTAATCGTGAATCATTTTTAAATGTTAAAAAAATTAATAATCAAAAGAAAGATAAAGAAAATTATCGTTTTTCTAAACTTTATGAGATTGATAACATGAAAAAAGAAGAAGTTAAATTTGATAAAATTACTTCTTTAAAATCATTCTGTGATAATTTTAGAAATTATTGTGCTTCCAATCTTTCTTTATATTATGAAATTTCTGATATAAGAGCTTTTATTGCTAATTTAGCTATTTCTAAAATTATGATTTTACAAGGAATGAGTGGAACGGGAAAAACATCAATTGCTCTTGCTTTTGAAAAATATATTGGAAATGTTTTAGAACCAGTTGCTATTCAGCCAATGTGGAAAGAAAGAAGTGATTTAGTAGGTTATTTTAATGAATTTACAAAAAAATTTAATGAAACTTTACTTTTAGAAGAATTATATAAATCTAATCTAGACGATAAGATTTATATAATTATTTTAGATGAAGTGAATATTGCACGAATTGAATATTATTTTGCTGAATTTTTATCGCTTTTAGAATATCCAGATGAAGATAGAAGAACTCTAGAAATTACTAATGATACATGGATTAATGATCCTAAAATGTTAAAAGAAGGAAAACTTTTAATTAAAAACAATGTGTATTTTTTAGGAACAGCAAATAATGATGAATCTACCTTTGCTATTTCTGATAAGGTTTATGACCGTTCAATGATTTTAAATTTAAATAAAAAAGCTACTCCATTTAGAGGTGAAAAAGTAGGAGAAACAAAGATTTCAAATACTGAATTTATGAATATTTGTCAAAATAAAATTAGAGCCTTTAAAAATAGTGAGGAATATAAGGAGATTTTATCTTCATTAAACAAAATCGATGAATTATTAAGTAAAAATTTTAAGATTAATTTTGGTAACCGTATGGTTAATCAAATTTTAAATTATATTCCTGTTTATGTTGAATGCGGTGGGAAAAAAGAAGAGGCCTTTGATGATTTTATTGCTAAAAAAATATTAAGAAAAATTGAAAGTAAGGACTTTTTAAGACTTGCTCCAGCAATAAGAAAATTTTTAGAACAATTAGATGATTATTTTGGTAAAGATTCAATGCCTTTATCAAGAGAATATCTTTCTAGATTTATAAATTAGTTATAAAGGAGGGAAAAAGAATGAAAATAAAGACTAAAATTTTAATTTCTTTGATTTCAGTTATTGCGGTTTGTTCAATTGCGCTCTCTCTTTTATTTGGTCTTAATTCAGCTGGCATTTTAAGACTTATTTCAACTCCAATTACAATTAAAATTGATGATTATTCAAAAACATATGATGGTGAACCAATTGAAGACGAACTTCTTAAATATTCAATATTAAGTGGTGGTTTTTTAGCTGGTGATTCATTAGTTTTAGAAGTCAGTGATGATACCGACGCTAAAAATTATAGTAATGAATTAGAATATAAAATTATTGATAAAAATGGTTTAGATGTAACCTCTTCTTATAATATCAATCTTGATTTAGGAAATATTGAAATCTTACCAAAAAAATTAACTGTTCAAAGTGGAACCAAAGTATTTGGCCATGATGGTGAAAAACATTCATATGAAGAATGCCAAATTGTTGACGGATACTTAGTTGGTGGCGATCTCTTTAAAGCCTTTAATTTTTCAACCTTTACAGAACCTGGATATCATTTAAATAATTTTAGCTGGGAGATTATTAATAGAGAAGGAGAAAATGTAAGTCATAATTATGAAGTAGATTGTCAGTTAGGTTACATTATTATTCTTGAGGGTGAAATATCAGGAGATATAGATATAGGTGGCGGAGGTTCTGGCTCTGGAGAGGATTCTTTTCCTGAAAAAGAAGAAGTCGGCGGTTCTCAAACTGATGAAGTTTCCGAAGATTTGTCTGAAAGTGGTGGAAAATATACTTCGGGTGGAGAAAAATCATTTGATACAGTATTTAAATATACTCCATCTAAAAGAGGAAGTTCTTTTTTCAAAATGACAACTAATGGCGATTATACAAAAAAAGGATGGAATATAGCTCCAAAATATAAGCCAAAATATGGTGTCAATCCGCAAGAATTTATTAGTGATTTATTAAAAGATAGCGGAAGAGAATTTGGAGGAAAATTAGAATACGTAGCTTTTAAAACGAGAGATTTTGATATGGTTCCGTGGTTTCCTAAGCTAGACAGGGTCCAAGAATGCGATACTTTAAGTGTAGTTTCAAATTTAGAGGATTCAACAATTGATGTAGAGGGGTATGTTTTTGATTATATTAATGATTATTCATTGATTGAAAATGCGACTTTTTCGAATGATTTATATGTTAAAGAAGAACAAGAATATCGAAATTTTGTTTACGATAATTATTTAAGTGTGCCTGAAACAACTAAAGAATTTTTGCTTGATTATATTGATCAATATAATTTAGAAGGAGCCGATCTTTTAGATACTTGTAATAGAATAATTGCTAATTTTAAAACTGATTTTTTTTATCATTATAAAGGAATGGTTGATTATTTAGAAGACGATGTTCTTGTTGCTTTTTTAGATAAATATAAAGTAGGAGATTGTTCTAGATTTAGTGGGGCAGGTGTTTTAATTTTAAGAACTTTAGGGTATCCAGCTAGACAAGTTGGCGGATATGGAGTTCCAGGAAAAACAGTAGGAAAAACATATTCTGTTACTCCATGGGCAAGTCATGCTATTAGTGAAGTATATATAGACGGAAAAGGATGGGTAGGAGTTGAATTTACAGTTGCCCCTTTACATCCAGATTGTGTATATCCACCTACTTGGAGTTTAGAAGATTCTAATGATACTTACGATATCGTTATTTCTTCAAATGATATTAGTAAAGAATATGATGGAACACCTATAATTCCAAGTAGTGATTATTCATATACTGGCACCTTAAAAGAAGGCCATACCCTTATAATGAATAACACCAATTCATTATATGATTGTGGTTTTATTGAAAATAACGTTGATTATATAATTTTAGATTCTAATTTTAATGATGTTACAAGTGAATATAAAATCCAAGAAGATTTTGGTTATTTAACTTTAACCCAGCGACAACTTACTCTAATTACTGATAATAACCGTGTTTCTTATTCGGGTAATCCAATAAATCCAACTTATTCAATATCTGGTTTGGCTCCTGGAGATAGGGTAGAAGAAATAACTCTTTATCCAGTAACTCAAAAAGGAACAACTTTAGCTGTTGCAACTATTGATTCAATTAAAAATAGTAAAGGCCAAGAAGTTATTTCTAATTATGAAATTAGATATGTATATGGTCATATTGTGGTGGAATAATATATGCTTACTGATACTTATAAGAAGAAAATATCAAAATCTTTAAAAATATATAAATTTTTCTATAAATTTAGAGTCCTTTTTATAGTGCTTATAACTTTTATAGTTGGGGTAAGCTCAGCAATGTTATCTATTAAAGGGATGGTAATTGATGAAATTAAAATTAGTAATGTTAGTTATGGAGAAAAATTAACTTACTCTTCCAAAGGACTTTTTGATAATTACATTCATTATGAATTTAAAGAAATTAATTCCGAAGAATGGACTTTAAACGAACCAAAAAATGTTGGCAAATATCAAATTAGAGGAGTTTCTAAAAATATTTTCGGTGGATATTATTATGGTTCTCCACAAGATTTTGAAATTACTCCTAAAATTGTTAAAGTTGAAAACAATAATGAAACTGTAACTTATGGCGATCTTCCGCCTTTAAATTTTAATTTAAATAGTGGAGATGAATTAATTAATGCAGAATATGTTGTAAATAGTGTACATGGAACAAGTGCAAATATAAGCCTTAAAGAAGATACAGTTAAAGTAATTGATAGTGATAATTATGATGTAACTTATTGTTATAGTTTTGAATTTGATCCTACTTATGATGTTACTTTCAAAAGAAAAGATATAAGGTTTGATTCTTCAGGAGAATTTGTTTATGATGGAAAGCCTCATAAAGTTGAAGAAATTACACCAATTACTGATTTATATTCAAATGATACTTATGAGGTGGAAAGTGCTACTAGTTTTGAATCGGCTGGATTTCATAATAACCGACCAAATATAAGTTTTTATAATGAAAAAGGAGTAGATGTAACTTCTTTATATAAAACTTATTTTGAGGGATTTCTTTATATAGAACCTTTGCCTCTTGAAGTTAGTGTTGGTGATTATACAAAAACTTATGATATGAAGGTTGATGAAGCAAATTTAGACTGTACGATTGAAAAAGGAAATTTACTAGAAGGTCATAGATTAGTTGCTAAACTTCCTTCAAGAGTTGATGCTGGAGAATATGATTGTGATATAGTGCGAATTTTTGATGAAAATGGTGAAAATGTTACGTCTAATTACAATTTAACAATCAATCCTGGGAAATATACAATTAAACCAAAAAGAGTAACAGTTACTTTTAAATTTGCTAATAAAATTTATGATGGTAAGCAACACAATAATCTTATATCTTTAGATAGAGGTGGAGTTTTTGATGGTCATTCTATTATGATTTCTCCTTTATCTTTTGATGCGGTTCACGCTGGAACACATAATGAAAATTTTAAAGTAGTAATAACTGATCGATCAGGCGAAGACATTACAACAAACTATGTGATTGATATTTCTTGTAACAATTATGTTGTTTCTCAAAGAGAAATAACAATTCAATCAGAACCACAAGTCTTTGTTTATGATGGGAATGATAAAGAGTGGCCATATTTTTCAATTGTTGAGGGTGTTTTAGCAGATGGTGATTCAGTTATTGTTTCTTCATGGACAAAAGAAAGTTATCCAGGAATTTATGATAATGAATTGACATTTGAATTTAGAAATATGTCTTATGGAGACGTAACAACTGATTATATTGTTAATTTTGTTCCTTCAAAAATTGAAATTAAATTAGATGGCGGAAGTGGAGGAGATTTTGAAGGTGACAATCCTTTAATTGAAGATAACGGTCCATTAGATTATGAAGAGATTAATAAAGAAGAAATCAATAATGTTTTACTTGAATATACTCCTAGTGAATCAGGAAGTGCCTTCTTTAAAAGTAATACATATGGAGATTATAATGGTAAAGCCTGGTTATCTGCTCCTTCATATCAGTCTATTGAAGGAATAAATGTTCAAGAATTAACATCAATTGCTTTAAGAGAGAGTAATTTTAATAATCGTTTAAAAGGAACATTAACTTATAAAGGAGTTTCAAGAGTTTCCGATTTAGTTCCAATTTATCCAAATTTAAAAAATCCACAAGAAACTGATATTTATTCAATTGAAAGTGATTTAGTTTCTGAAAATATTGAAGTTGATGGCTATGAATTTGATTATGTTAAAGATCATCAATATTTAGATGGTTTTACTCATACCACCTCTCGAGTTATAAATGAAGAAAAAAATTATTATCAATTTGTTAAAAATAATTATTCTGATGTTCCTTCTAATATGAAAACATCTTTAGAGAAAATTATTAACGAATATAATTTAAAAGGTAATACTTTATTAGATACTATTAATAATTTAGTTTCATATTTTAAAAATAATTTTACTTATAGTATGTTTGATATTGAAGCTAGTAACTCTTCTAATCCAATTCTTACTTTTTTAAGTGAAACTCATGATGGAAAGTGTGATTATTTTGCTGGAGCAGGCACTCTTTTACTTAGAGAAATGGGCTATTATGCAAGAATGGCTGGTGGATTTATGGTTAATGGAAGTGATGTAGGAAGAACTTATGAAATTTCTTCGACCTCTGCCCACGCAATCTCTGAAGTTTATTTAGAAAATGTTGGATGGATTAAGGCTGAATTTACTGTTGCTCCTTTAAGTGAAAAAATGGAAAAAGAAGAAATTATTATTGATGGAGCAAGTCAAAGTGATTCTTGTTGTAGCGGAACTTCTTTAAAAAATAGTAAAGATGATAAACCAAGTTCAGTAAGTGGAAAAGAAGAAGAAAAATTAGATTTATATTTTTATACTGATAATGGAAGCTTTACATATGATGGAAGTGATTTTAGTAAACCTACCTATCAAATGGTTGGAGAATTAAAAGAAGGTCATAAAGTTGTCACTGAAGGTTGGAGCACAATTTCTAAATATGGTAATGTTTTAAATAATGCAAGTTTTAATATTGTTGATGAAAATAACAATATTGTTACAGATCAATATACAATAAGTATAAAGCCAGGCACATTAACAGTTAATAAAAGAGTTTGGAATTTTGAAACGCCTTCTTTAACACTTTCTTTAGATGAATTAAAAAATAATCCTAGGGAATTATATTTAGAAGATAATTTAGCTTCGGGAGATAAATTAGAAGGATATTTAGATTTAGCTATGAGTATTACTAAACCTGGAACATATACTTATGTAGTTATTGTTACTAAAATAACAAATGAAAAAAATGAAGATGTTACTTCTTCATATAATATTGTTTATAAATATGGTACTTTAACTGTAAATCCTTAAATTAAATAATGAGATAACTTTGTTATCTCATTATTTTTATAAATATATATTGAAAAATATAATTAGATAGTATTTAATAATTAACGGTTTGCTAGAGTGTCTATTATTAATTAATATTAATAATTCCCATGACTAACCACTCTTAAAACAAAACAGGGGGATATAGTTTTAATTTATGGAAAACGTTAATTTTAATGACGAAAAAAAGACTTTTAAAGAGACTTCTAAATCTTTTTTTAAAGATTTTTTCAGTGTAAAAATGATTACACTAAATGCTTTTGTTGCAGCTTTATATGCTGTTTTAACAATCATTTGTTATCCACTTTCTTATAGTTTTATTCAATTAAGAATAAGTGAGATGTTAAATTTATTAGTATTTTTTAATCCTTCGTATACTTTAGGATTAACAATTGGATGTCTACTTGCTAATTTAATGTCTTCTTCTGGTATATTTGATATTACTTTAGGAACTTTAGCTACATTATTATCATGTTTATTAATGATAGGATTTTCTAAATTAACTAAAAATTTATTTTTTAGTGGTTTAATTCCATGTGTTTTAAATGCTTTGATGGTTCCTTTTATTATTTATTTAGCTTCTTTAGGGACAATTGAAGAATTTATTTTAGAAGCTCCTATTTTCTTTATTATGGCTGGATGGACTTTTTTAGGTGAATTTATTGCAATCAATGTGATTGGATATTTTATATTTATGCTTTTAAGCAAAAAATATAAAGGATTTAGTTCACTTTTTAATGCATCTTATAATTTAGATTTTAAATGGTAATAAAGATTATTCTTTAAACTGATTTGTTATTAATTAAATAAATATATATAATACATAAGCATTTATTGATTATTTATTTATAAAGAAACTAAAAAAAGATATGAACAAGAAAACCTTTTATTACGAATTGAAACATGTTGATAAAAATAGTGGGGCTAGATATGGAATCTTACATACTCCACATGGAGATTATGAAACTCCAATGTTTATGCCAGTAGGAACTTTGGCGAGTGTAAAAACTTTATCTCCAGAAGAATTATATGAGATGGGCTCTCAAATAATTTTAGCTAATACTTATCATCTTCATCTTCGTCCAGGAGAAGATATAGTTGCTAAGGGTGGGGGAGTTCAAAAATTTATGAATTATAAAGGAGCCATGCTTACTGATAGTGGTGGCTTCCAAGTTTTTTCTTTAGCAAAAAAAAGAGGAATCAGTGAAGAAGGAGTTACTTTTAAAAGTCATCTTAATGGCGATAAAATATTTTTCTCTCCTGAAAAAGTAATCGAAATTGAACAAAAAATTGGGGCAGATATTGCGATGAGTTTTGATGAATGCATTCCTTATCCTGCTACTTATCAATATGTTAAAGATTCAACCTTAAGAACTTTAAGATGGGCTAAAAGAGGGAAAGATGTTCATACTCGCCAAGATCAAGCTCTTTTTGGAATTGTCCAAGGCGGAGAATATGAAGAGTTAAGAAAATATTGCGCGCAAGAATTAGTTAAAATGGATTTTGATGGTTATGCAATTGGAGGAACTTCAATTGGAGAACCAAAAGATGTCTGCTATAAAATGATTGATTATGCTATTAAATATCTTCCTAGCGATAAACCTCGCTACTTAATGGGAGTAGGAAGTTTAGATTATATTTTAATAGGAATTGAAAAAGGGATTGATATGATGGATTGTGTTCTTCCTACTCGTATTGCTAGACATGGAACCTTAATGACTCATAAAGGAAGAATTAATATAAAAAATTCTAAATTTAAAGAAGATTTTACTCCCTTAGATGAAGAATGTAATTGCTATACTTGTAAAAACTATACTAAAGCTTATTTAAGACATCTTTATGTAGCTGATGAAGCTTTTGGAAAAAGACTTCTTTCAATTCATAATGTTCATTTTCTTTTAGAAATTACAAAAAAGGCTCGTGAAGCAATAAAAGAAGACCGTTTTAATGAATTTAAAGAAGAAGTATTAAAAAAATATGGAGATGAAAGGGGATTTTAAAAATGGATATTGAATTATTTAATTATGATTTACCAGAAGAATTAATCGCTCAATCTCCTTCTAAAGAAAGAGACCACTGCAAGTTATTAGTTGTAAATAAAACTAATAAAACTTATGAAGATAAATATTTTTACGATATAATCGATTATTTATCTTTTGGTGATGTTTTAGTTAGAAATAATACTAAAGTTATACCAGCTCGTCTATTTGGAATAAAAGAAGTAACTAATGCTCATGTAGAAGTATTACTTTTAAAAGATTTAGGTAATGATATTTATGAATGTTTAGTAGGTAATGCTAAAGCTATTAAAGTTGATAGCGTTATCAACTTTAATAATAAATTAAAAGCTAGATGTATCAAAGTAAAAGAAGAAGGTATAAGAATATTAAAATTTGAATATCAAGGTATATTTTTTGAAATATTAGATGAAATTGGTAATATGCCTCTTCCTCCTTATATTCATGAAAAAATAAAAGATAAAAACGATTATCAAACAGTCTATGCTAAAAAAGAAGGTAGTGCGGCTGCTCCTACAGCTGGATTTCATTTTACAAATGAATTATTTAATAAAATAAAAGAAAAAGGAATCGAAGTATATGATGTTACTTTAAATATTGGACTTGCTACGTTTAGACCAGTTAAAGTTAAAGATACTAGTGAACATATTATGCATAGTGAATATTATGAAATTTCTAATGATGTTGCTATTGCTTTAAATAAAGCTAAAAAAGAAAAAAGAAGAATAATTGCAATTGGAACAACTGTTGTAAGAACTTTAGAATCTAACTTTAATAAGTTTAATGAATTTAAAGAAGATAAAGATAATACTTCGATATTTATTTCTCCTGGATATCAATATAAAGCAGTTGATGCTTTAATTACTAATTTTCATCTTCCTAAATCAACTTTAATTATGCTTGTAAGTGCATTTATGGGAAGAGAATTTACTTTAGAGTGCTATAAACATGCCGTAAAAGAAAAATATCGTTTCTTTTCTTTTGGGGATTCAATGTTTATTCATTCTTAAAAATATATTTTTTTAATTTATTTAATTATTTTATAGTAGATATATGAACAAAAAAAATGAGATAAGTTATAAAAAGGATATTTCTAATAATTATTATTTAGAATTTATTAAAGAATATAAGGAAATTAGAAAAAAAGAAGAAGGAAAACCTAAACTCCTCCTTCATGTTTGTTGTGGCCCTTGTTCAGCTTATCCGCTTGTATTTTTACAAGATTTATTTGAAATAACTATCCTTTATACTAATTCAAATATCTTTCCAAAAGAAGAATACGATAAAAGATTATATAATTTAAAAAGATATGTTAATGAATTAAATAATAAATTTAATAAACATATTTCTTTAATCGAAGATTTATACGATTATGAATCTTTTAAAAAAGATTTAGTTTATTATAAAAATCAAAAAGAAGGATTAAACCGCTGCAAGATTTGTATTGCTAAAAGAATCGATCGACTCTTTTTAATTGCTAAAGAAAAAGGATTTAAATATGTTACAACAGTAATGTCGATATCAAGAAATAAAGATGCTGATTATATTAATTTAATCGGGAAAAAAATAGAAGAAAAATATAATAAAGAAATAAGGTTTATTTATAGTGATTTTAAAAAGAATGATGGGCAAGAAATCGGAATAAAAATATCTAAAAAATATAATTTATATCGTCAAGATTATTGTGGATGTGAATACTCTTTATTAAATAAAAATAATAATAATAATAATAATCATAATTATGGTAATAATGATGATAATTCTAATATTACTAATCTTAATGATTCATCTTTAAAGATAATAAAAAACTATGAAGTAAGTTTTATATTAACTATTAATAAAGAATCTAAAATTTTAAGAAAATGTTTAGATTCTTTAATAAATCAAAGAAGTAATATTCCTTATGAAATATTAATTTATATTATTAATAGCAATAAGAATAGCACTAATGATGATAATAATGATTTTAATTATTCTAACAATAGAAGAGCTAATTTAGATTCTATTAATCATATTAAAGAGATAATAAATGAATATAGAGAAAAAAATCCCGAATTAATATTTTTAAATGATAAAATATTTGATTCTTTTAGTGAAGCTAGAAACGATGCTTTAAAAAACTCTAAAGGAAGATACCTTTCTTTTTTAGGATTAAATGGTTATATTGATGAATTTTATTTAGCTAAAAATTATAAAGAAGCTTTAAAAAATAATAGTGATATTGTTGTTTCAAATTATAAAATCATTAAAAGTATCGATAAAATTCCTTCAAAATATAATTTTAGATTTTATCGAATAAAAAAATATAATCAAAACAAAAACAATATTGTTTTAAAAGCTCTTTTTAATGATATTTTTATAAGAGGTTATTTAGAGATTAAATTCTTTAAAAAAGATTTTTTAAAAAACCAAAATCTTTTCTTTATGAGTGAAAACATTTTAGTTGAAGATGTATTCTTTACTTTTTTAACGTTTATTTACGCTAAAAAGATTACTTTTATTAATGATACACTCTTTTATCAATTTAAAAACTATAATAAAGATGATTTTGATATAAATACTTTTCCTCAAAGAATAATCAATTCTTGGTTTTTATCTCGTTATGCATTAATTAAAGAAGGAAAACAAAATATCGGGCAATATTCTTTTTTAGCTAAATTAATTATGCTTACATTTAACTATTTAAAATTTTATAAAAAATTAGAAACCCCATTGCTTTTAAATTTAAAAAGTGTTCAAAAACAATTAAAAAAATTATTGAAAAATGAGTATATTTATGAAGGAGAAGAGTGGGAGAAGGCTCTTTATCTTTATTTAGAAAAAAGCAAGGACAATCATTATTAGTTGTGCTAAAATAATTAGGCTTAAGAAAGGATTTATATATAAATATATAATTTTTAAAAATAAATTTATTGCTAAGTGAAAAAAATGTTGACTCACTTGGCTTTTTTTGATTTAATTATATCGTTTAACGTTCGTTATGATTTGCGAGGTTGCTGATACACCCACAAGCGTTGTCATGAAGGTATCAGGGAATTCGCAATGAACGAATTGTGGTATTAAGAAAGGAGTTAATTCATGGCAAAGGTAAAAAAGATTAGAGTTCGTTTACAAGCTTATGATCACAAGTTACTTGATATGGCTAGTGGCAAGATTGTAAATGCAATAACTAAAACAGGTGCTA
>CALVMY010000094.1 GCA_944349405.1 uncultured Bacilli bacterium
TATAAAACATCCATTAGTTGGAGATTTAATTTATGGAGGAAGTAATCATATTTATAATAACGGTCAACTTTTACATGCATATAAATTGATTTTTTACCATCCAACATTAAAAAAAGAGATTTCTTTAGAAATCCCTCTTCCTGAATATTTTTTAAATGTTTTAAATTATCTTAAAACAAAGGGGTAGTTTCGTTTATTAAATTTTTATAATTTGCAAAACTCTTTTTAGCGATTTTATTGAATTCGTCTAATCCAAATTTGTGAATAAAAGACTTAGAAAATAAATTAACTTTTTCTCCAGCTCCTAAAGGAACACTAACCCCATATTTTTTATTTATTGAATCGATTTCTTGAAGGAATAAATATCTAGCAATGCAGCTTGCTAAGGCGACGCTTGGAAAATAAGTTTCGCCTTTTTCTTTGAATATTATGCCTTTTTGAATCTTATCGATGCCATTTAAATATTCATAGTATTTATCTTCCTCAACAAATTTATCCATATAAACATTATGAACATAAGGAACTCTAGCATGTAATTTTAATAAGCAGAAATTATGCAATATCGCTTTAATTTTATTTAAATTATAACCTCTAGAAGTAGCGTTATTATATTTTTCAATTGTTAATATTTTTGCTTCGAAATATACTTTTTTAATAATTAAAGGAACAAACGATAATATTTGTTTATCGGTAATTTTTTTAGAGTCTGTTATTCCAAATTCATTAATAAATTTCATTGTTTCATTATCACAATATGCAGCACATACAACAACTGGACCTAAAAAATCGCCAGTTCCTACTTCATCGCTTCCAATTTGAGGATTTACATCGATAAAATAAGGAGATTCTTTTATAATCTCTTTCTTTTTTGGGAAAGACAAAGGCTCATCAGAATATTTTAAAGCTAAAGTTAAAGGATCGTTTCCTTGGATCGTAACTTTAAAATTATTCTTCTTTTTATTATTATAAGCTGTAACAACATAGTCTTTTGTTTTGGCAACAAAAATAATATAACCAATGTTTTCACCGATTATAAAATCACTAAAATCCTTGCGGATTTTGTTTAATGTTTCAATATCAACTTTTATTGTTACCATTGAAAATATTATAACACAAATTTAATTTTATAATAATTTTTTTCGATAATTATCGTATATTATTAAAATTTAGATAAAAAATAAACCTTGAAAAACAATAATTAAAAATTAAATAAATTTATATTTATTTAATCGTTTTTAAAAATAATGTATTATTATTTAAGTAATTTTTATGAAAAAAAGTTTTTATATTTTAGAAATAGATAAAATTATTGATTTATTCAAAAAATATGCAAAAACGATTAAAGGATTAGATCTTTTTAATAACCTTTCTCTTTCTAATGATAAAAAACATTTAATTCATGAATATAAAAAATTAAAAGAAATTTACCGTTTAAATGAAGAAAACGGTGAACCTCCAATTTACTCTAAATTAATTTTAAAAGATGAAATTAATGCTTTAAAAGCAGGTAAAATACTTGAACCTTTAAAATTAAATTTATTAAAAGATGAAATTTATTCTTCTTTTGAAATGATTTCTTATTTTCAAAAAATAAAGAATAAAGATGATTTAAAAGAGATTTCTTTTATTTTTAATAAGATTAAACCAAATAGTGAATTATATGAAAAAATAGCTAAATCAATCGGAAATGATGGTTCTATATTAGATACAGCTTCAAAAGATTTATTTCATATTCGTCAATCTTTGCGAAATATAGATAAAAGAATTCATTCATCATTATCGACAATTATGAATAAAAACAAAGATAAGATGAATGGCGATAATTATGTTTTTAGAAACGGACATTACGCTATTCCAATTTCAACCTCTTTAAAATCTTCTTTTTTAGGAGTTGTTTTAGATATTTCTGATAGCGGCGCAACGACTTTTATCGAACCTTATGAAATCGCTGAAATGGAAAATGAAAAAAGTATTTTATCGCTAAAAGAAAGAGACGAAATATCAAAAATCTTAGCATCTTTTAGACAAGATATATTATTTTATTCTTATGATTTAATAAATAGTAATGAAGCTCTTGGGGAAATAGATTTTTTAATTTCTAAAGTTAAATATATCAAAGAATTTAAAGCTAGTATTCCTAATATTTCAACAAAAACAAATTCAATTAAATTTAAGAAAGCAAAACATCCATTATTAGATCAAAATATTTGTGTTCCAAATGATTTTGTATTAAATGAAAACAAGAGAATAATGCTTATTTCTGGACCGAATGCAGGTGGAAAAACGGTTGCATTAAAAACAATAGCTACTTTAGCTTATATGGTTAAATTAGGCTTGCCAATTAACGCAGAAGAAGATAGTGAATGCTCTATTTTCAACAACATTTATGTTGACATAGGTGATAATCAATCTTTAGAAAATAATTTATCAACTTTTTCTTCACAAATATCAAATATTTCGAATATTTTAAAAAATGTTACTAATAAAGATTTAGTAATTTTTGATGAACTCTGTAACGGAACAGATCCAAAAGAAGGAGAAGCTTTATCAATTGCAATAACTAAATTTTTATTAAATAAAAGATGTTTAGGTGCTATTTCATCTCATTATTCTTTATTAAAAAAATACGGCTTAGAAAATGAGTTTATTTTAAGTGCATCTTTTATATTTGATGAAAGAAAAATTCGACCTACATTTAAAATGTTATTAAATGTAAGTGGCAAATCTTATGGTTTTGTAATTGCTAATAAATTTGGAATTGATAGAGAAATTGTTGATGAGGCCAAAACTATTTATGAAAAGAATTACTTAAGTGAAGAAGATAAAAGAATCGAAGTAATCGAGGATAAAGAAAGAGCTTTATCTTTTAAAGAAGAAAGATTAAAAAATTATGAGAAAAAACTTGCAAAAGAACAAAGTTTAATTGATCAAGAGAAAAATAAAATTAAGATAAGAACCGAAAAATTAAATCAAAATAAAAGTGAAGAATTTGATAGATATTTAGATTTAAAATATAAAGAAATTAATGATATTTATGATGAATTTATCAAAGATAAAAACGCTAAAAAAGCAATTGATAAATTATTAAAAATCAATATTGAAGAAAGTGAAATTGAACCTATTAATGTTGGGGATTATGTATTGATAAAAGGACTTGATGTAAAAGGACAAGTTACTTCTATTAAAGGAAATAAAATCAATATTAATTCATCAGATGGTTTTAGTTTTGAAACTAATTTAGATTCCTTAAAAAAGATTAAAGCACCTAAAAAAGAATTAAATAATGATATTGATATCGATAATAAAATTTTAAATAAAGATGTAGTTTCTTCTTCCTTAAATTTAATAGGCTATCATACTCATGAAGGTGTTGAAATGATGGAAGATTATATCTCAAAAGCATTAGTTGATAAAAAAAGTAGTGTAAAAGTAATACATGGTTTTGGAAGTGGAAGATTACGCCAAGCTTTATGGGAAGCTTTGAAGAAAAATTCACATGTAGCTTCATTTAATTTAGGTCCGGATGGCGGATCAACAATTATAAATTTGAAATAAAATGAATGATATTTTAAAAAAAGAAATAGAATTATTAAAAGATTTACCTGGTTGTTATTTAATGTATGATAAAAATAACACTATTATTTATGTTGGAAAGGCAAAAAATTTAAAAAAAAGAGTTTCTCAATATTTTTTAAGAGTTCATAACGGAAAAACTGCAGCGATGGTTTCTCGTGTTGATCATTTTGAAACTATTATTACTTCTAGTGAAAAAGAAGCTTTAATTCTTGAAATGAATTTAATTCAAAAAAACCATCCTAGATATAATATTTTATTAATGGATGATAAACATTATCCTTATATTGAGCTTCATAAAGGAATAAAAGATCCTTATATTTCTATAGCAAGAAATTTAAAAAACAAAAAGAGTTCTTATTATGGACCTTATCCATCTTCTTCAAGTGCTTTTGAAGTTATAAGTATAATAAATTCAATTTTTCCTTTAAGAAAATGTTCAAGCGTACCAAAATCACCTTGTTTATACTATCATATGCATCAATGTTTAGGTCCTTGCATAAATAAAATTGATGCAACAAAATACGATGAAATTATCGATGAAATCGAATCTTTTTTAAGAGGAAACAATGATAATGTTATAAAAAAATTAAAAGAAAAAATAAATTTTTATTCTAAAAATATGGAGTATGAAAATGCTTTAGAATATAAAAAGCGTTTAGATTCCTTACTTTATATAAATGAAAAACAAAATGTTGAATTTTTAGATAAATTAGATCGTGATTTTATTGGTTTTTATACAAATGAAAATTATGTATCGATTATTATATTAATTTATCGACAAGGACTATTGATTGGAAAAAAGAAGTTTTTCTATGAATTATTAGGTGAATTAAATGATTTTATAAGTGATATTTTACTTCAATATTATCAACATAATACACTTCCAAAAGAAATAATTATATCATCTAAAGAAATTTGTAATATACTTATAAACTACTTAAATATTACTATAATACAACCAAAAATTGGAAAAAATATTGATATTATAAATATAGCCACTCAAAATGCTCAAGATTATTTCTCTTCTTATTTACAAACAAACCAAAATAAAGAAACAAATGAAAAATTGTTAGATGAATTAGGAAATTTATTAAATATTCCTACTCCATATCATATTGAATTATTCGATAATTCTCATTTGCAAGGAACAAACGCTATTGGGGCAATGGTTGCTTATATAAATGGTGAAGAATATAAAAAAATGAATAGAAAATTTAACATTGAATCTTATAATAAAAAGGACGATATTTCTTCAATGAAAGAAGTTATTTATCGTAGATATTCTCGTTTAAAAGAAGAAAATCAACAAATGCCAGATTTAATTATTGTCGATGGAGGCGAAAATCAAATTCAAGCTGCTAAAGAAGTTTTATCTAAAATTGATGTTAAAATAAATTTAGCTGGTTTAGTAAAAGACGATAAGCATCGAACTAGAGCATTAATGAATGAATCTTTAAAAGAAATACCAATCGAAAATAAAAATTTATTTATTTTCTTAACAAAAATGCAAGATAGTGTACATCGCTATGCTATTTCTACTCATATAAAGAAAAGAAATAAAAGCATGTTTAATTCAATTTTTTATGATGTTAAAGGTATTGGTGAAAAAAGAAAAGAGTTATTAATTAAACAGTTTCCAACTCTTATTGACTTAAAAAAAGCAAGCATCGAAGAACTTTCTCAATTTATTCCTAAAGAAAGTGCTATTGAATTAGTTAAAAAGCTGGAAGGATTTTAAAAATATGAAAAATATTGCTGAAATGTTTGAAAAACAAGAATTTGAAGAAATTATTGAAAATTTTAAAAATTCTAATAAATATGAAGAAATATTATATGTATTATCTTCATATATTTCTTTAAATAATGTAGGCGCTGCTTATGAATTATATAAGAAAAAAGAAAAAATATTAGAAAAAGAAAATTTTATTTCTTCAATGAATTACCTTTTTTTAATTCTTGCCCTTTTAAATAATGATGATTTAGTAAAACGTGAATTTAGTCGAATTAAATCTTTACCTTATATCTCTCAAGAAGTTGAAGAATTTCTTCGTGATTTAGATAGTAATTATCAAAAAATTAAATCTGCTACAATCGAAGATAATTCATCTAATTATAATTTTATTGACGAACTTAATGGTGAAAAAGATGAAAATGTTATCGGAGCTATTAAATATATTCATGAAAATTATAAAGATCAGTTAGCTGGATATGGTGTTTTGTTTTATGAAGCATTTATCAAAAGAGAAAAATTTGACCTGGCTAAAAACTTTTTATTATTAGAACTTTTAGAAATTGGTTTCGATAAAGAAATATCCTTTTTTAAAAATGGTAAATTTTATTATATAAATCCTAAAGAATATCAAAAAAGATATTTAGAATATGAAAGAATGATTGATGATTTTATCAAATACATCAGAAAAAATGAAAAAATAACGAATTTAATCGATGATATTATTTATTATTTTGTTTCGTTTTTAAACAATGAAATACCTACATTTTTTAAAAAAGAAGAATTGGAAACTATTCTTTATTTAGCTATTAGAAAATCATATCAAAATATTAATGCTGACTTTAATGATGATTTATTAGTAAAAGAATTAAAAATTGATGAAAATATAATAAAAAATTACGAAAATTCATTTAATAATTTCTAGTTTTTTGGTATTATTTTTAGGCTAAAAATATATAGTAAATTTATTTACTACCAATATGAGTTAGTATATAATTTTTGAGAATGTAAATTTAAGGAGTAAAGAAAAAATATGTCAACAAATTTAAAAAAAATCGGAAATTCTGAATTTGAAGTTAAATATAACGTCAAAGGTGATGAATTAAATAAAGCAAAGGAAAAAGCTTTAAAATCATTAGCTGCAAAAGTTCAAATTAAGGGCTTTAGAAAAGGTAAAGCACCTGTTGAAATTGCTAAAGATCATATTTCACCTCTTCAACTTGCAAATCAAACAATAAACGAATCAATTAATCCTGCTTATCAAGAAATTTTAAAAGAACATAAAATTAGACCAATTGCTCAACCAAATGTTGAGTGCACAAATTATAAAGAAGATGAAATTGAATTAACTTTTAAAATTGTTACTGAACCAGAAGTTACATTAGGTCAATATAAAGAATTAAATATTCCTCTTCAAAAAGTTAGTGTTTCAAAAACTGAAACTGATAATGCTATTAAAAAACTTTTAGAAGATAACGCTGAATTAAGTTTAAAAGAAGGTCCTGCTGCAATGGGAGATACAGTTGTTTTTGATTTTAAAGGTTATATTAATGGAAAAGAATTTGATGGCGGAAGTGCCGATAATTATTCATTAGTTTTAGGTTCTAACCAATTTGTTCCAGGATTTGAAGATCAATTAGTTGGAGTAAGTGCTGAATCTAAAAAAGATGTTATTGTTACTTTCCCAGAACAATATATTAAAGATTTAGCTGGTAAAGAAGCAAAATTCGTCTGTATTATTCATGAAGTTAAAACAAAAGTAATTCCTGAATTAAATGATGAATTTGTTAAATCTTTATCATATGAAGGTGTTAATACCGTTGAAGAATTAAGAAAACATGAAACAGCATCACTTTTACAAAGAAAAACTACTGATGCTAAAAATAAACAATTCAGTGAACTTTTAAATAAAGTTATTGAAAATTCTACACTTGAAATTCCTGAAAGATTAATTCAATCTGAATCCGCAGCTTTAAAACAACAAACTATCGATCAAATCACCCAAAACGGTTTAACTTATGAACAATATAAAGAAATTACCGGAATGAATGACGAAACTTTAGATAATAATTTTAGAGAAAATGCATTAACTAGATTAAGAGAATATTTAGTTTTAAATAAAATTGGCCAAGTCGAACATTTAACAATCGCAAGAAACGAAGTTGAACAATATTATTCAAATGTTGCAAAACAATATGGAATGAAACTTGAAGATGTTAAAAAAACTTTATCGCCAAATGAACAAAATATTATCTCAAATCTTTACCAAAATAAGATTGAAAGATTCTTAATTGCAAATAACTTAGAAGAAAAAAAGCCAGAAGTAAAAGAAACTAATACTGAAGAAACTAAACCTGCTAAAGAAAAAGAAGTTAAAAAAACAACAAAAAAAACAACAAAAAAATCTGAAAAAGAGGAAGTTTCTGAAGATAAATAGTTTATTAATTAAAGGAGGGCTTGTATAACGATGTCAAATATTGAAAAAATTAAGTTACCAGTTCTCATTACAAGAGGAGCAGTCGTCTTCCCAAAACAAGAAATTAATCTTTATGCTGAAAGAGATTTTAGTGTCGCCGCAATTAGCGAAAGTATTAATTTTTATAACTCATTAATTTTCCTTGTAAGCCAAAAAGACTTAACTTTAGATAAAATTTCATCAATTTCCGATATTTATAATGTCGGAACAATGTGTCGAATTTTATATAAAGTCGATCAAAAAAACATTGTAAAAGTAGTTTTACAAGGAATTGATCGCTATTCTTATAACAATTTAACTTTTGAAGAAGGTTCGTTTTTTATCGAGGGAGATTTATTAAAAGAAGAAATTTCAGACCAAAATGCTGAAGTAGCTTATGTTAATAAAATTATAAAATATTTTGAAGATAACAATATTGAAGATTTTTTCGGCAAACAATCTAAAAATTTTTATTCAACTATTAAAAAAGGCTTAAATTCTGCTGATTTATCTTATCTTTTTTCAAATGAATTAAGCATTGAACCTGAAAAGAAACAAGAATTATTAGAAGCAAAAAGCGTTAATGAAAGATTAGAACTTTTAATTAAAGACTTTGAAATTATTAAAATTCGAATTAAAGTTGATGAAGATTTACAAAAAACTATTCGTCAAACAAGCGAAAAGCAACAAAAAGAATATTATCTTCGCGAACAATTAAAAGCTATCCGTCAGCAACTTGGTGAAGGAAGCGACAATAGCGAAGATAGTTATGAAGAAAAATTAAAAAATGGAAATTATCCAAAAGAAGTTGTTGATAAAGTTAAAGATGAATTAAAAAGAATGAAGAATTTACCTCAAGGAACACTTGAATATTCTTTAATTCTTGATTATTTAGATACTTTATTTGCGATTCCTTTTAATAATGAAACAGAGGATAATGATGATTTAGTCAGAGCCAGAAAAATTCTTGACGATGATCATTATGGTTTAACTAAAGCTAAAGATAGAATCATTGAATATTTAGCTATTAAGAAGTTAAATGGCAATTTAAAAGCACCAGTTTTATGTTTCTATGGCCCTCCAGGAACAGGTAAAACATCATTATCAATTTCAATTGCTAAAGCTTTAGGAAGAAAATTTGTCAAATGTTCTTTAGGTGGAATTTCAGATGAATCTGAAATTAGAGGTCATAGAAGAACTTATGTCGGATCAAAACCTGGAAGAATTATGACTTTTCTTAAAAAAGCTGGTACAGTAAATCCTGTTTTCTGTCTTGATGAAGTCGATAAGCTTTCTCATGATGGTTTTAAAGGAGATCCTTCAGCTGCTCTTTTAGAAGTTTTAGATCCTGAACAAAATACTCACTTTAGAGATAATTATCTTGAAATTGATTATGATTTATCAAAAGTATTATTTATTTGTACTTGCAATTATCTTGAAAATGTACCAGAACCTTTAAGAGATAGATTAGAATTAATTCCAGTTGATTCTTATACTTTAATAGAAAAAGTTAAAATTGCTGAAGAACATTTAGTTGCAAAAGAAGCTAAAGCAAATGGAGTTGACCATAAAAGTATTAAGTTCTCAAAAGAAGCACTTGAATATATTATTGAAAGATATACTCGTGAAGCTGGAGTTAGAGAATTATCACGTAAAATTGGTACAATAATTCGTAAAATTATTGTTGAAAAATTAAATACTAATACTTTAAATGAAGTTCATAAAGTTGGTATTAAAGACGTTAGAAAATTCTTAGGAATTGAAATTTTTGATCCAACTGATAAGGAGAAAAAATCACAAGTAGGTATTGTTACTGGACTTGCTTATACTCAATATGGTGGTGATATTCTTCCGATTGAAGTAAATCATTTTGAAGGAAGTGGTAAATTAGTTTTAACAGGCAATTTAGGTGATATTATGAAAGAATCATGCTCTATTGCTTTAGATTATATTAAAGCTAACGCAATAAAATATGGTATTGATCCAACTTTCTTTAATAAAAATGATATACATATCCATGTTCCAGAAGGCGCTGTTCCTAAAGATGGACCTAGTGCTGGAGTTGCAATAACTACTGCAATTATTTCTGCTTTAACTGAAAAGCCTGTTTCAAATGATATTGCAATGACAGGAGAAGTTAATTTAAGAGGCAATGCCCTTCCTATTGGTGGATTAAGAGAGAAATCTTTAGCCGCTTTAAGAAGTGGAATTAAAACTATTATTGTTCCAAAAGGCAATAAGAAAAATATTAATGAACTTCCAAAAGAAATTACAAATAACTTAAATGTTATTTATATGGATAATGTTGATGATGCCTTAAAGGTTTGTTTAAGATAAATTTATGGAAGGTATTTAT
>CALVMY010000095.1 GCA_944349405.1 uncultured Bacilli bacterium
TAAAAAAGGATATAAAGTAGGAATTTTAGATGGTGATATCACCGGTCCATCTATTCCTAAAGCATTTAATGTCCATGGCCAATTAGAAGGGGATGGCCACTCTTTAATTTTCCCTTATATTACAAAAAGTAATATTAAAATTGTTTCCTCAAACCTTTTATTAACTAATGAAAGCGACCCTATTATTTGGAGAGGTACTTTAATTTCTTCCCTTTTATCTCAATTTTATTGTGACGTTTTATGGGGAGAATTAGATTATTTATTAATTGATATGTCTACAGGAACAGGAGACGTTACTTTAACCGCATTTCAATCAATCCCACTTGATGGAATAATTGTTGTAACAACTCCTCAAGATCTTGTTAGTTTAATTGTTGAAAAAGCCATAAATATGGCTAAAATGATGAATATTAATATTATTGGATTAGTTGAAAATATGTCTTATATCAAATGTCCTCATTGTAATGAAGTAATAAACATTTTTGGCTCTAGTAATATTAATGAAGTTGCTAAAAATGAAAATGTTAAATTGTTAACAAAATTACCTTTAGTTAGTGAAAACGCTCATAATGTCGATGAAGGAAGTGTTGAAGATATAAAAGTTGAAGAAATAAACCCTGTTATTGATACTATTTTAAATACTTTTGGGAAGTAAGATTTATGATAAAAAAAGAAGAATTTATTTATAGAAGAAATAAGTTAATCGAAAAATTAGACGATGACTCTTTAGCTATTATTTTTGCTGGTGTTCCTAAAGTAAGTAGCGCGGATGAAGATTTTCCTTTTGTTGTTAATAGAAATTTTCTTTATCTTAGTAACATTTATCAAGATGGCTCCGTTTTACTTATTTTAAAAAGTGGTGGTTTAGTCAACACTACTTTATATGTTCATGAATATAATGAAATTTATGAAAAATGGATTGGAAAAAGATTAACTCTTGAAGAAGTTCAAAATTTGAGCGGAATCCATAATTGTTTATATTTAACACAACTTGAATCTGATTTAGAATTAATTTTTAAAAATAATTCGATCAAAAAAGTTTATCTTGATTTAGATAATGAAATTAAAATTAAAGACTCATTAACTACTAAAGAATACGCTTCGATTTTAAAAGAAAAACATGATAATATTCAAATCGAAAATATTTTTAATCATATTGTTTCTTTAAGAATGGTTAAATCAAGTGCTGAAATCGAAGAATTTGAAAAAGCAATCCATAAAACTGATTTAGGATTACAAAATATTTTGAAGAATTTGAAACCAGGCTTAAAAGAATATCAATTAGCCGCATTATTTTATTATACAATTCAAGATATTGATAATAGCGAATTATCGTTTCCTACAATTTCTTCAGCTGGAGTAAATGCTACTTGTTTACATTACACTTTAGAAAATTCTACTCTAAAAGATGGCGATTTAATTCTTTTTGATTTAGGTTCTAGAAATAATACATATTGTGCCGATGTTTCTAGAACTTATCCAGTAAATGGCAAATTTTCTCCTCTTCAAAAAACTATTTATGAAATTGTTTTAAACTGTAACAAAATGGTAATGGAAAATGCTAAAGAAGGTGTTACACTTCGCGAATTAAACGATTTAGTTATCGAATTTTTAGCTTCTAATTGTTTAAAAGCTGGCTTAATTAAAAATAAAGACGAAATCAAAGACTATTATTTCCATTCAGTTTCTCACCATATCGGATTAGATACACATGATCCAGTTGCAAATTATAATAAAGATATCAACTCAAGAGACATTCCTTTAAAAGAAGGCAATGTTATTAGTGATGAACCTGGATTATATTTTAAAAATTTAGGTATCGGAGTAAGAATCGAGGACGATTTATTAATCACTAAAAATGGATGTATTAATTTAACTAAAGATATAATTAAAGAAGTTAAAGATATTGAAGAAGCCATGCAAAGGAGAGAATAAATGAAATATCAATGTACAGTTTGCGGTCAAATTATTAATCAAAATGATGTTTGTCCAATTTGCGGAAGTGATGGAGACAAAATTATTGCTTTAGGTGATGAGGAAGATTCAACAACCTATAGATGTTTATCATGTGGCCGAGTTTTTGAAAATAAAGATGTTTGTCCTTTTTGTGGAGGCGAAGAACTTTACGATTTAACTCATGACAAGATGTTTAATCGAAATGATGTCAAAAAAGAAGAAAGTAAAGTTGATGCTGAGGAAGACTCAATTGATTTATTTTCTTCAAACTTTGAAGATGAAGAAAAATTTGAAGATAAGCCAGTTGATATTTCTAAAGTCGAAATAAAAGAAGAAAAGAAAGAAGAAAATAATAAAAAAGACGAAGTTGAAGAAGATGAGTCTTCAATTATTTCTGATGATGAATATGATAATAGCGATATTATCGTTCATGAAAGTGAAAGAGTCGAAGAAGAGGAAGCTAATAATAGTGAAGAAAATAGCGAATCTTTATTAGATGAAAATTTAATGTCTTTAGATAGTGATTTAGCTAGTGAAGAAGCAAAAGATGATAATTCAGTTAATGAAGAACCATTACTAGATGAAAATGACGCTGAACTGGCTAATCCTTTTGATGATTTACCTTTTGAAAAAGAAGTTGAAGAGGTTAAAGATGAAGAAATTGGCGATTTAGAAGAAGAAGTTCAAGAAATTGAAGAAGAAGAAATTAATCTTGAAGATGATACTAAAGAAGTAAAGGAAGAAGAAATTCATGAAGAAATTCCTTTAAATGTAGAAGAAAATAATTCACCAATTATTGAAAAAGAAATAGATAATGAAGAATTAACTTCTTTAAAAGAAAAGCGTCAAGAAATTAACGATCAAATATTACTTTCTTCCATTTTAAAAATTAAAGATTCATTAAATTTCGATTCTCTTTCATATAACGATTCTTTAATTTTGAAAGATTGTTTAACTCAAAAAGATGATTTAGATTCATTAAATAATTCAGATTTAGTCCAATTATTTAAAGAAAAATACGAATTAGATAAAAAAATATTTGATTTAGAAAAAACACCTTTAAACGGATATTTACTTTATAAAGACGAAACTATTTTAAAAAAGTTAAAAGACGAGTAAAAAAATGATTAATAATATTATTTTTGATTTCAATGGAACATTAATTGATGATGGCTATCTTTGTTATAAAATCGAAGATGAAACAATGAATTTTCCTAATAAAGAAGAATTCACTTTTGAAAAATATCGTGATATTTTTTGCCATCCTATTTCAGAATATTACAAACTTTTAGGAATGGATGAAAAAAATTATGACTATAAAAAAATGAATGATACCTTCTTTAATGAATATCAAAATAGATATAAAAGTGAGGCCAAACTTTTTGATGGGGTTAAAGAGACTCTTACTTATTTTAAAAACAAAGGGTATAAATTATTTATTTTATCAGCTACTGAAATTAATCTTTTAAAAGAGCAATTAACATATTTAGATATTTTAAAATACTTTGATGATTTTATTGCTTCTAGTAAAAAAGATTCAGCTGGTAAAAAAGATTATGGAAAAGAGTTTGTTATAAAACATAATCTTAATAAAGAAAACGCTATTTTAATCGGCGATACGACTCATGATTTTGAAGTCGGAGAATATTTGGATGTTAATATTTTACTTTTTGATAAAGGACATAACTCAAGGAAACAACTTCAAAAATTAGGAGCACCTATCGTCTCTTCTTATTATGAAATAAGAGATTATATAGAGGATTTGAATAGGTAGTTTATGGAAAAAAGAAGAAAAAAGAAAAATCTACATTTAAGATTTTTCTTGGTTTTATTAGCTTTTTTAATTGAAACAGGTCTCGTAATTTTTTTAATCTTTGCTTTAATTAATTTTGAGTCTTACCGATATTATTATTTAATACCTTTATGCGTAATATTGGTTTTAAATTTTGTTTTGGGCATTTTCGCCACCAATACTAAAGTATCAGTTGATTATAAACTTTCTTGGATAGTAACAATTTTAATTTTTCCTTTTTTAGGGGCGATGTTATATATAATGTTCGCTCATAAAATTACAACTAAAAGAAGAAAAAAATTGATGAATAATCGACATAAACAATATTTAAAAAAATATAAATTTGACGATAAAATTTATCTTGAAAAGTTAAAAAATGAAAATGAAGACTCGTATATGATTTCGAAATATCTTGATTATTGCGGATATTCTTTATATTCGGATAGTGAATTTACATATTTTGAAACTGGAGAAAAAGGTTTCCCTCATATCGTAGATGAATTAAAAAAAGCTAAAAAATTTATCTTTTTAGAATTTTTCATAATTGAAGAGGGCGAAATGTATGATTCAATTTATGAAATTTTAAAAGAAAAAGTTAAAGAAGGTGTTAAAGTTATATTTTTATATGATGATTTTGGAACTTCTCAAAAAATACCTACTTTTTATTATAAAAAAGTTAGAAAAGATGGAATTGAATGTTATCCTTTCAACCGAATTTCTCCTACAATAAATATCCGCCAAAACTCTAGAGATCATAAAAAAATAATTGTTATTGATGGAGTGGTTGGTTTTACTGGCGGAAGTAATTTAGCAGATGAATATATCAATAAAATCGAAAGATTCGGCTATTGGAAAGATAATTTCTTAATGATTAAAGGTCGAGCAGTTGATGGATTTACCCTTCCTTTTATTTCTTCTTATTATTTTGCTAGTCGAAAAGAACTTAATTTTGAAGATTATTCTTTTGAAACAAATAAAGAGTTATTACAAGAAGAGATAAAATCAAATGGATTTGTTCAACCTTACACCGACATTCCTTATGATGATGAAGATATTTCTAAAAATATATATTTAAGAATGATTAATAGTGCAAAAAAATATATTTATCTTTCTACTCCTTATTTAATTCCTGATACCGAATTAATAAATGCTTTAAATAATGCGGCAAAAAGTGGAGTAAAAGTTGTAATCCTTACTCCTGGAATTCCAGATAAAAAGCTAGTTTATCAAATAACAAAGTCATACTATTCAGAATTTTTAGTTAAAGGAGTGAAAATATATGAATTTACTCCTGGATTTAACCATGAAAAAATGATGATTGTTGATGATAAAATGGCTTTAAGTGGTACAGCAAATTTTGATTATCGTTCTTTATATTTACATTTTGAAGATGGTGTTTTTATTTTTTCATCAAATGAAATTTTAAAAATGAAAGAATCTTTTTTAGGAATGATAAAAAATTCGAAACTTCAAGATATTAATGATTATGTAAATATATCTATTATTAAAAGATGGATTCTTTCCTTTTTAAGAATTTTTGCTCCTTTAATTTAATTTAAAAAGGCTAATAAAATTTATTAGCCTTTAATTGAATAAGTTATTTGTTCTCTCCTTCAAGAATTCTCATTTTTGCTTCATATTTTTTTCTTTCAGCATCATTTAATATTTTCTTTCTCATTCGATAAGTTTTTGGAGTAATTTCGACGAGTTCATCCATATTAATATAATCTAAACATGCTTCTAAAGTAAGCTTTCGAGGAGTTTTTAAAACAACTGTTTGATCTTTATTTGATGAACGTTGGTTGGTTAAGTTTTTAGTTTGACAAACATTAACACTTAAATCTGTATCATATTTATTTTCTCCAACAATCATTCCTTCGTAAATTTCAACACCAGGACCTATAAACATAACGCCTCTATCTTCAACATGTTGAAGAGCGTAAGGAGTAGATTGGCCAGTAGAAGTAGCAACTAATACTCCGATTTGTCTTTCTCCAATTTTTCCTTTTGAAACTTCGCGATATTCTTTATAAGTATGAGCAATAATTCCATAACCTCTTGTGAGAGTTAAGAAATTTGTAACAAATCCGATTAATCCTCTTGAAGGAATCACATAATTGATTTTAGTGTTAACATCGTTGGCGTCCATATTGATTAATTCGGCATCTCTTTCACCTAAAGAGGTCATAATATCTCCAACGTATTCATTAGGAACTTCAATAGATAAATCTTCATATGGTTCCATTTTGATACCATCGATTTCTTTAATAATAACTTGAGGACGAGAAACTTCGATTTCAAATCCTTCTCTTCTCATATTTTCAATAAGAATTCCTAAATGGAGCTCACCTCTTCCTGAGACGACCCATGATTCTTTATTTGGAACGCGACTAACTTTTAAAGAAACATCTTTTTCTTTTTCTTTATATAATCTGTCTTCGATTTGTCTAGCAGTTAAAAGTTTTCCATCCTTACCTGCAAAAGGTGAGGAATTTGTCCCAAATGTCATTTGTAAAGTTGGTTCATCAATATGAAGTAGAGGAAGTGGGTCTGGGTTATTTAAAGCACAAATAGTTTCTCCGACATTTATGTCAGTTAATCCTGCAAATGCCACAATATCACCTGCTGAGCATTCTTCAATTTCAATCTTTTTTAAGCCTGAATAACCAAATAATTTTAAAATCTTAAAATTAACAGTTGAACCATCAACTCTACAGCAAGTGACTTGCTCACCTACTTTAATTCTTCCTCTTTGAATTCTGCCAATTCCCATTCTTCCGACGTAATCATTGTAATCTAAAAGGGCTGCTTGAACTTGTAAAGGACCATCATTATCGACTGGAGGTTCAGGTATTTCGTCAATTATTAAGTCAAAAATAGCATCCATTCCTGGTTTTTGGCTTGATAAAGATGGATCAAGAGATGAAGTCCCATTTAATGCTGAAGTATAAGCAACCTTAAAATCTAATAAATCTTCTGGTGCGTCAAGTTCCATAAAAAGTTGTAAAACTTCATCAACAGCTTTGGATGGATTTGCGTTAGGGCGATCAACTTTATTGATAATAACAACAGGTTTTACGTGTGCTTCAAGCGCTTTTTTTAAAACGAAACGAGTTTGAGGCATTGTACCTTCGAATGCGTCAACTAAAAGAAGACAGCCATCAACCATGTGCATGATTCTTTCGACTTCTCCACCAAAATCAGCATGGCCAGGAGTATCCAAAATATTAATTTTATAGTCTTTATATTTAACAGAGGTAGTTTTAGCTAATATTGTAATTCCTCTTTCTCTTTCGATATCGTTACTATCCATGGCTCTATCTTCGATTTTTTCATTTTCTCTTAATGTTGAAGAATACTTTAATAATTGATTAACAAGAGTAGTTTTACCATGGTCAACGTGAGCTATAATTGCAACATTTCTTAACTTCATTTTTAAAATTACCTCCTCTTAATTCAAAACATTAACTAATATACACTTATTTATTTTATAAATAAATAAATTTTGTTAATTTTCGGCTTTATTTATATTGAAAAAGTAGATGAAAAAATAATAAAATTACAACGTATGAAAACTAATGGTATTTTGATGGCACTTTCATCACTTCCAAGTGATACGGGTATTGGCGATTTTTATAAAAGTGCCTATGAGTTTATTGATTTATTAAGTGAAGCAGGAATTAAAATTTGGCAACTTTTGCCACTTAATCCAGTTGGCTATGCAGCTTCACCTTATCAAAGTGAGTGTGGAGAAGCTTTAGATCCAATTTATATTTCTTTAGAATATTTAAAGGAAAACGGTTATATTAAAAATTATAAAAATTTTAGTAATAAACCTAAAAAAAGAGTAGATTTTGATAAAGTTAGAGAATATAAAGAAAAATATTTTAAAGAAGCATTTAAGAATCAAAAAGACACTGAATCAAAGGAATTTAAAAAATTCTTAAAAGAAAATCCATGGTGCTATGATTATGCTTTATTCCACACTTTATTTTTAAAAAATAATTATTTAGATTGGAATAAATGGCCTGAAAATGAAAAGAATGCTGCTTACAATTATAATAAATTCGATGATTCTGCTTATAAAGATGACATTTTATATATTGAATGGCTTCAATATATTGCTTTTAAAGAATTCATGCTTTTAAGAGAGTATGCTCATTCTAAAAATATTGAATTAATGGGTGATATTCCTTTCTATGTTGGATATAATTCCTCTGATTGCTGGGCTAATCAAGATGATTTCTTATTAGGTCCAGATGATTATCCTACTCATATTGCAGGTGTTCCACCTGATTATTTTTCAGAAGTTGGACAAAGATGGGGTAATCCAATTTACGATTGGGACTTTATTAAACAAGATAACTACGATTTTTGGTATAAAAGAATTCTTGCTGCAAAGAAATTATATGATATTTTAAGAATCGATCATTTTAGAGCATTCGATACCTATTATATGATTCCATCACAATATCAAGATGCAAAAATTGGCGAATGGAAAACTGCTCCTGGAGACGAATTCTTCTCATTTTTAAATAATAAAAAAGTTAATTTACCGATTGTGGCTGAAGATTTAGGCGACTTATTCCCTTCAGTTTTAGAATTAAGAGATAAATATAATCTTCCTGGAATGAACGTTTTAGAATTTACATTGCTTGATAAAAAAGTTGAGATTATTGAAAATCAAGTTTTATATACAGGAACTCATGACAATGATACTCTTTTAGGATGGTATGAATCTTTAAATGAAGCAGAAAAAGAAATTCTAGACATCGTAATGAGATATAAAAAGATGGAAGGGAAAGACTTTTTAGATAAGATTTTAAATTATGCTTTTGGAAGTTGTGCCAAATATTTAATTATTCCTACACAAGATTATCTTGGTCTTTTGTCTTATTATCGTATGAATACTCCTGGAACATGCGGGGCACCAGATTGGCAATTTAAACTTGAAAATTTTGATGCGTTCAAAGAAAGAATCCCTTATATTAAAGGATTAATTGAAAAATATAATCGTTAATTATGATTAATATTGGTTTAATCTCGCTAGGATGCAGTAAAAATACTGTTGATAGCGAAGCTATTTTAGCCCTCTTTGATAATGAAAATTTTAAAATAGTAAATAAATTAGATGAATGTGATTGCATTATCGTTAATACATGTGGTTTTATTTTGGATGCAAAAAAAGAAGCAATTGAAGCTATTTTTGAAGTTCTAACTTATAAAAGAGCAAAAATTGTTGTTTGCGGATGTCTAGTTGAAAGATATTTAGAAGAATTAAAAAAAGAAATCCCAGAAGTAGCTTTATGGATTTCTTTTAAAGATTATCCTCGTTTTGCTACTTTAGTTTCTTCTTTATTTGATATTTCTAATTCTTCAGATTTTGATATTTTTAACCGAGTTTTATCAACTAAACCCTATACTGCTTTTTTAAAAATAAGTGAAGGTTGTTCAAATTTTTGTGGTTTTTGCGCAATTCCTTATATAAGGGGGAGATTCCATTCATTCGATTTCGACTCATTAATAAATGAAGCAAAACATTTTGCTAAAAACGGTGTTAAAGAATTAGTGATTGTTTCTCAAGATACCGGAAGATACGGCTTCGATTTAAAAGACAAAAATATAAATTTATTAACATTATTAAAAGAATTAGTCAAAATTGATGGAATTGAATTTATTCGACTTTTATATTTATATCCAGAAGAGGTTAGTGATGAATTAATTGATTTTATTAATAATTCACCTAAAATGACTCACTATTTTGATATCCCTATTCAACATATTTCTAATAAAATCTTAAAATCAATGAATCGAAGAGATACAAAAGAAAGTATTATTCAATTATTTGACAAAATTAAATCAAAAGTAAAAGATCCGATTTTTAGAACTACAATTATTGTTGGTTATCCTGGCGAAACTGACGAAGATATTGAAGAATTAAAAGATTTTATTAATCAATACCATTTTAATCATTTAGGTGTTTTTACTTATTCAAAAGAAGAAGGAACATACGGTGCTAAATTACCAAATCAAATAGATGAAGATTTAAAAAATAAACGTAAAGAAGATATAATGCAAACGCAAGCATCTATTTCATATATTGAAAATAAAAATATGATAGGCAAAAAATTTAAAGCCATTATAACAGACATTTTACAAAATAATGAATATTATGTAAGATGTGGGTATAATGCTCCTGATGAGATTGACGGGAATATTATATTAAAAGCGAATAAAAATCATAAAGAAGGTGATATTATTAATATAGAAATAACACATGCTTTCGTTTATGATTTGTTTGCAAAAGAAGCGTAAAAAGGAGATTTTATGGTTAAATGGTTTGATGAATTAGATAAAGTTATTAAAATTGTTCTTTTAATTCCTGTTTGGGGTTGGATAATTTCGGCTTTATATCGAATTTTTAAATATGTAGAGGGTGAAAATAAAAACACTTTTACATTAGTAATTGGTGTTTTGTGTTTATTACCTTTTTTATGTATTGGATTTGTTTTCTCAATTGTTGATTTGGTAACAGTTGCTACAACTGATAAGATTTCTATTTTATCAGAATAATAATTTATTTAATGAACAGAATTTTGTTATGCGCAATTTGCCTTTTGATCCCTGCAATTTGTACAACGATAGGAAGCGGATTTGTTTATTTTTTTAAGCACGAAATAAATGACAAAGTAAATCAATTATTTAATGGTTTTGCTGCTGGAG
>CALVMY010000096.1 GCA_944349405.1 uncultured Bacilli bacterium
CAAGTAATGGAAAAGATACCATGACTGGACATTGGGAAATGATGGGAATTTTAACTAAAAAACCTTTTCAAACTTTTACCGAAACTGGATTTCCTAAAGAATTAATTGATGAATTAGAAAAAGAAAGCGGTTATAAATTTATTGGAAATTATGCTGCTAGTGGAACTGAAATATTAAAAGATTTAGGAGAAGAATCTATTAAAAACAATTCTTTAATTATTTATACATCTAGCGATAGCGTCCTTCAAATTTGTGCTAGCGAGGAAACGGTTGGTTTAAAAGAATTATATAGAGTTTGTGAAATTGCACGTAAATTATGCATGAAAGATGAATGGTTTGTAGGAAGAATTATTGCTCGACCTTTTATTGGAAAAACCAAAGATGCTTTTAAAAGAACTTCAAATCGACACGATTATGCAGTTTCTCCTAGTGGAATTACAGCAATGGACATTTTAAAAGAAAATAAATATCAAGTTAATTGTGTTGGAAAAATAAACGATATTTTTAATGGTGTCGGTGTAACTTCAACAGTTCATATCAGTTCAAATATTGATGGAATGAATAAAACTATGGATTTAGTTAAATCAAAAGATTTTAATGAAGGATTCTGTTTTGTTAACTTAGTTGAATTTGATAGTGAATATGGACATAGAAGAAATCCAATTGGATATGGAAAAGCAATCGAAACATTTGATAATCAACTAAAAGAATTATTAACTTATTTAAGAGATGATGATTTATTAATGATTACTGCTGATCATGGCAACGATCCAACTTGGAAAGGAACCGATCATACCAGAGAAAAAGTACCTTTATTATGTTATTCTAGATCGATTAAAAACGGCAAAAATTTAAAAGACAGAGATTCGTTTGCTGATATTGGAGATACAGTTTTAACTAATTTTAATCTTAAAAAAGATGAAACGATGATTGGTAAAACAATCGAAGAATTATTTGAATAAGGAGCATAAAAAATGAAAAAGAGTTTATTATTTTTAACTACACTTTTAATAACGACATTAACAAGTTGTCATGCCTCAACAAATATTTATAACGAAAAGTATGAGTACTCATTATTAATGCCCGTAGGAGCACCAGCATTACCTATGTATATGGAAATTTTACTTGAAGAAAATGTTGAAACTACATCGACTCCAACAACGATTCCACCTGAATTTTCTAATGAAAATTATGATTTTTTAGTTTTTGATTCAACACAAGTTGCTAACATTTTAAAACAACAAGAAAATCCCTTATATGAATTTAAACTTATGTTAACTGGTGGTAATTTCCACCTTTTAGGATTTGATAAAGAAGCTGGTTCAACACCTACTGAAGGAGAAAATATTTATTCATTTCAAAAAGGAGGGACCGCCAATAAAATGTTTACTAATATTTATGGTGATATTATTCCTGAAGAAAATTATTTTGATTCAATCGGAAACTTACAAACTGAATTGTTAAAAATTGATTCTTCATTTCAAATTAATGGAGAAAAAATTGATTGGGCTGTTGTTAGTGAACCTCAATTAACTAATTTAATGAGTAAATGGAATGACTCTAATATCGACGTTTCAAAAATTATTGATATAAATTTACAAACTGCTTTTAAGAACAATAATTATGAAATATATAAATATGACTATGTTCCTCAAGCTGCTTTATTTGTAAATAAAAAATTCGAGCAAGAAAATGAAGAAGTAGTCGAACATGTTTTAGAAAGAATTAATAATGCTGTTAACGATGTTATTAATAATCCAGAAAATGTTTCTTCCACAATTTTAGAAAAATATCCTGATCCTAATATTCAATCATCTATATTTGGATTTAATTCGACTTTAATTCAACAAGTTCAAAAAGACGGAAGAAATGGATTTGGAATCGTTCCTAGTGATATTAACGAAGAAATGGATGAGACGGTTATTAATCAATTTTTATCGATTGTTAATCAAAATATAAATAGTAAAATAAATTAATGAAAGAAAATTATAAGAATAGTTGGAATATCGCTTTTGAATGGTTAGGTATCTTAACTATTCTTTTAATTTGGTTGATTTCATCTTCGTTAGCAAATAAAATTTATTTCCCAACAATTGGTGAAACTTTATTAGCTTTAGGAGAATTATTAACATTAAAAAGTACATATGAAGCTTTTGGGCTTACTTTTTTAAGAACTATAATTGCAATAATTATATCTATTATTTTAGGAATAATTTTTGGAATGCTTTCTGGATTATTTATTAAATCAAGAAAGTTTTTAAATCCGTTTTTAAATTTAATGCGTTTTATCCCTGTACCATGTTTTATTTTTGTTATTTCTTCAATATTTTCACCTAATATTTTTTCAATAATTATCTCATATATCGTTATTTTCCCTTTGATTTATGAATCAATTGTTGGCGGAATATTAAATATTGATGAAAATACTAAAAATAGTTTACGTTTAGAAGGATATTATCGAGCAAATTCCTTGTTTAAGGTAATTTTACCTTTAACTTTTCCTTATTTAAATGTAGCTATTATTAATTCAATAGGAATGGGTATTAAAATATCAGTAATGAGTGAAATTATTGTCGGAAGAAGTAGTATTCGAGGTATTGGAAGATTGATACTTGTCGCTAATCAAAACGCTGATTTTCCGATGATGTTTGCAATTGTATTAATAATTATTGTTATTTTTATCGTTATAGATGGAATATTAACTATTTTAAGAAAAAGAATAAATAATTAAATAATTTTTAATAAATTTTTATTTTAAAAAAATGCGATAAATATCGCCTTTTTAAAGTTTTTATAAATTAATTATATAAAAAAAGTAAAAAAATATGTAAAAAATTCATTTTGGTAACATTCTTGTATTATATAAGGAGTAAAAAAATGGATTATTTAGATAACAGTGATTTAAAAAGATGGCAAACTTATGCTGAAAAAAATTTAGAAAAAATTGGAGAGAAGTTCGAAAACAAAATTTCTTCTCCAATTCAAACAACAAATTTCCCAATATTTAAAGGACAAATTATAAAATACTTTAAAAAGTATGATCTGAATGGAAAAGTTGATTGTGGTTTAGCAATTGCTTTAGAAGATAGTTTAGATAATGAAAAAACAGTTTTTATTTGTCCGATTTATTCAGAAAGTATAATAAATAAATTTATTAATAATGATTCAAATAAGAAAAAATATAATTCCTTATTATTCAAAATCGGTTTATTGCCATTAATAAATAAACAATATAATTTCTATGCAAAAATAGATGCTATAAAGATATTAAACAAACGTTTAATTGATCAAAAAGATAAAAAAATATTTTCATATGGTTATGGACAAATACCTTCGTATATTATTAATGAACTTCAAATAAAATACCTTTGTTTAACAGAAATAAAATTTAAATCTTCAAACATTCATGAAGAAACTGTGTTCAAATGTTAGTAGATTTTTAGTATTTATTTGTTTAAAACTGTTTAAAACATATGTGGAAAACTAATATATTGTTTTATAAATAATCTGATTATTTTTTATTTATTATTAATAATAGCGATTATTATCGAATTTTTTTCTTTTTTTACTTTACATAATAGGTATTATACGAAGTTAATTATATATAAAATAAATAAATAAAAAAAATAAAAATAAATTCATCTTCCATTCAAAAACAAAATAAAAAAATTTATAATTATTAAGTTAAAAGTTATTTTGATAATAATTTTAGGAGGTTAAAATAAATTATAATATGTCAAAAACTGCAATCATAACTGGTGGATCACGTGGAATTGGACGTGCACTATCACTCAAACTTGGCGAACTTGGTTACAATGTTGTAATTAATTA
>CALVMY010000097.1 GCA_944349405.1 uncultured Bacilli bacterium
GACGATACTTTAAAAATGATGAAAATTTATGAAGACATCTTGGTTAAATCTAAAGTTAAGAGAAAATAAAAAAACATAACTAAGTTAATTGTAAAAAAATTATATGTTTTTAGAATATTATGATGAATTAAAACCAATTTTTATTAAAAAAGGAGGTAGAAGTCGAGATGCTTGAACTTATTAATATTAAAAAAGATTATTATGTTGGCGATATGGTTGTTAATGCTTTAAAAGGATTAACAATTTCTTTTAGAAGCAACGAATTTGTATCGATTTTAGGTCCCTCAGGCTGTGGGAAAACTACCTTACTTAATATTATTGGTGGATTAGATCATTATACAGATGGTGATTTAATTATCGATAATGTCTCAACAAAAGAATTTAAGGATCGCGATTGGGATACTTATCGTAATCATCGTATTGGTTTTATTTTTCAATCATATAATTTAATACCTCACCAAACTATTTTAGAAAATGTTGAACTTGCATTAACAATTGCTGGATTAAAAAAAGAAGAAAGAATTGCTAAAGCTAAAGCAGCTTTAGATGAAGTTGGCTTAAAAGACTTATACAATAAAAAAAGTAACCAACTTAGCGGTGGACAATGTCAAAGAGTTGCAATTGCTAGAGCTTTAGTCAATGAACCTGATATTTTGTTAGCTGATGAGCCTACTGGTGCATTAGATAGCGAAACATCTCTTCAAATAATGGATTTAATTAAACAAATAGCTAAAAATAAATTAGTTATTATGGTTACTCATAACCCTGATTTAGCTTATGAATATTCAACAAGAATAATCAATTTAAAAGATGGATTAGTGGTTAGCGATTCAAATCCATTAAATGATGAGGAATATAAAAACGAAAAAGAATTAAAAAACGTTAAAGAGATTTCCGCTAAAGCTAAATTAAGTTTTTGGCAAACTTTTAGATTATCTTTTAGAAATTTAATTTCAAAATTTAAAAGAACTGCTTTAGTTGCTTTTGCAGGAAGTATCGGTATTATTGGCGTTTCAACTGTTTTAGCGGTTTCAACTGGTATTCAAAATTACATTCATGATATGGAAGAAGATATGCTTTCAGGAAATCCGATTAGAATTTCTTCTGAAACATATGATTTATCCACTTTAATGAGCTCTTTAACGCTTAGCGAACAACACGATTTAATTGAAAATGCTACTGAAGATGGAATTATCAATGTTAATTATTTATTAGAACAATTAATTCAAACCAGCGGAACAATGAGTGATATCATTATTCATAATGAAATTGACGAAAATTATGTCAATTATATTAATGAATTAGATAGCTCACTTTATGCAGATATAACTTACAATTATGGAATTAATTTCTTAAATAATTTATATACAACAGCTGATTTTGAAGGACTTGATGAAGCAACTTATTCTTTAAGTGGAATTATTCAAATGTATACCACAATGCTTCAACAGACTGATTTTGGCCGATATGCTCCTTTTATTACAACAATCGCTCAGCCTTTTGATCAAACCTTAAATAATGAAGAATATATTTTAGAACAATATGATATTGTTTCAGATAAAGAAAAATCTCATCTTCCAACGAAAGAAAATGAAATAATGATTGTACTTTCTAGTGATGATGCCTTAACCGATCTTGTTTTAGGAGAACTTGGTTATTATACTCAAGAAGAATTCTTTAATATTGTTTTTAGAGCGATGAATGATGAAAAATATGACCCTTCTTTAGATAAAAATCATTTTGATTTTGATGAATTAATGGATAAAAAATTTGTTTATTATCCAAATGATTCAATTTATTCGCCCGCCTCTCCAAGTATTATTCCTACTGTAACAACAATTTTTGATTATAACTATAAAGAAACAGAAAAAATGGTAGAGTCAAAAAAGGGAATGGAACTTGAAATTACTGCTATTTTAAAGCCAAAAGAAGGTGTTAATTATGGCTCTTTAGCTTCAGGATTTTATTATACTCCTGCTTTAGCTGAAAAAATGCTAAATGATTCAAAAAATAGTCAAATTGTTAAATATTTTAACGATAATAATATTAAAGAATTAGTAACAACTGTTATTTTAGAAAGCGGAATGATGCCTATTATTAGAGATGCAATTATGTATCAATATCCATACTATTTTAACGGAGAGTTGTCATATGGATATGGATTTGTAGGCTCTTTATCAATGCTTTCGTCTTCTTCGACCTCAGTTGCTTATACTTTAGGATTAGATGAAATTGGAGGAAAAACTATTCCCTCAACCATTTCGATTTATCCGGAAGATTTTAATTTGAAAGATGAAATTGTTGACTATTTAAATAAATGGAATGAAGAAGGATCTATTTTTATAGGCGATAAAGAAATTCCTTTCGAAGATAGAAGTGAAGTTATTTATAGTGATAATCTCCAACTTATTATAAATTTAGTTAACAACATGATAAATATTGTTACATACGCATTAATTGCCTTTACCGCTCTTTCTTTAGTTGTTTCAACGGTTATGATTGCAATTATTACCTATGTTAGTGTTGTTGAAAGAGTAAAAGAAATCGGCGTTATTAGATCGCTTGGCGGAAGAAAAAAAGATGTTTCAAGATTATTTTATAGCGAAACAATGATTGAAGGCTTATCTAGCGGAGTCTTAGGAATTGCTGTAACTTATTTAATTTCATTCATTTTAAATATGATTTTAGGTAGTTTAACTGGTGTCTATTCAATCGCTGCATTAACTCCAGTTCAAGCGATTATTATGATACTTGTTTCAGTTATTTTAACTTCAATAAGCGGAATTATCCCAGCAAAACTAGCTGCTAAAAAAGATCCTGCTGAAGCTTTAAGAACAGAATAAAAGAACAAAAGAAATACTTTTTGATAAAATATAGTTGTGGAATTCAAAGGTTTAACAAATAACGAAGTTTTAAATTTAAAAAAAGAAGGAAAAGTAAATAAAAGCAAAAAAGTCGTTTATAAATCCCATTTAAGAATCATTTACGATTCCTTTTTTTCTTTTTTTAATATTATTTTATATGTTGTAGCTTTTATTTTTTTAATGCTACAAAATTTTCATCCTGATGGAATAAATCAAATTCCTTTAACAAAGTATGGATTTTTAATAATTATTTTAGCTAATGGCCTCATCTCTTTAATTAGTGAAGAGCGTTCAAAAAGACTAATTGAAAAAATGGAAATAGTTAATGATGAAATAGTTAAAGTAATTAGAGAAGGGAAAATACTTGAAATTCATTCAAAAGAAATAGTTCAAGGTGATTATTTATTATTAAAAGTTAATGAAACCTTAAATGTTGATGGAATAATTTTAAAAGGAAGCGGTTCTTTTAATGAATCAATAGTTACTGGGGAATCAAAAAACGTTTTTCATAAAGAAAAAGAAGAAGTTATATCTGGTTCAATTTTATCTTCTTTAGCAAATAACGATGAATATTTAGTTATTGAAGTAATTCGAGTTGGTGATGAAACATACATTAAAAAACTTGAAAATAGTGTTAAAAAGATTAAAAAAGAACGTTCTAAATTAAACAAGGATATTTATCGAATAATTCTTTATATGATTTTTATAATGATTCCTTCTTTTATAATAGTTTTAGTTAAAGAATTATTTGTTCATAACTTTGATTTTAATTTTGAAGTATTTATCGCTTCTTCAACAATTATCGTTGGAATGATTCCTACAGGCTTAGTTTTACTTTCTTCAGTTACACTTGCTAATTCTATTTATAAATTATTAAAAGAAAAAGTTTTAACTAAAGAATTATATGCGATTGAAAGATTAGCCCGAATCGATACTTTAGCACTTGATAAAACTGGAACAATCACCTCATTAGATTTAGTCTATGAAGGAATGGAAATATTTGATAATTCAGTTAATGAAGAAGAAATAAATGAATTAATGTCGTTTTATTTATCTAAAATGAGCGATAATATAACATCTTTAGCTTTAAAAAAAGAATTTAATTTAACTAATTTTGAAAAATATGAATATAAAGATTTTAAGATAATAAATGAATTCGATTCATCTATAAAATATTCATCTTTAAAAATTAATAATGATATTTATAAACTTGGAGCGTTTGATATTTTAATTAAAGATGAAAGAATATTAGAAAATGCTAAAAATAAAGCCAAAGAAGGGAAAAGAGTATTAGCTTTAAGTAAAAATGATGAAGTTTTATGCTGCTTTTATATAAAAAATGAATTAAGAAAGAATATTAAAGAAATAATTTTCTATTTTAACGAGATGAATATAAATATTAAAGTTATTAGTGGAGATAATTTAGATACTGTAAGAAGTGTTGCTAAAGAAGCAGGGATTAAAGGCTATTTAAAGGCTATTTCTTTAGAAAATATTCCTTTAAAAGACATTAAAGATATCGCTTTAAATTACGATATTTTTGCAAGAGCTACACCAGAACAAAAAGAAGAAATTATTAAAACTTTAGAAGAAAATCATCATAGTGTTGGCTATATAGGAGATGGAGTTAATGATATTACCTCTTTAAGAAGAGCAAGTTGCTCAATTGCTTTAGCTAGCGGAGTTAAATCTTCAAAACTTATTTCGGATTTTACTCTTTTAGATGATGATTTTTCACATTTAGTAAATGTTATTAAAGAAGGAAGAAGAGTAGTTAGTAATATTAAAAGAACATGTACTTTATTTATTAGTAAAGACATATTTATGGGAATAATTGCATTATATTCGATTTTTTCTAGTAGTGGATTAGTAATTGAGATTGAATCAATTTATGTTTTTGAATTCATTATTGTTGCTTTATGTGGCTTTTTATTATCTATTGAAAATAGTAGGGTAGATAGAATTGATCCATCAATTATTAAAGAAGCTTTAATTAAAGGTTTTGAAAACGGCTTTTTATTATCATTAGGAACTGCATATTTATTAATAATCAATGCTTTTTATAAACTTGATAATCTAGATATTTTAATTTCTTTAACTATTTCTTTAACAGGCCCATTTATTTTATCTAATACGATTAATAAATTTAATAAATATACAACGGTAGTTTTTGTTATAGGTATATTTTTAACCATCACAGTTTTATTTGCTTTTCCAGACGTCTTTTTAGATGTAGGATATTTATCTTCTGGTTCTTCTTTAAAAGATCAAATTAATTTATTATTTAAAGATTTTTATAATTTTGATTTATTTAAAAAGATTGGAATATATGAATATATAATTGTTCTTGTATTTCTTATAGTTATTCCTTCTTTATATGTAATGATTTCAAAACTTATAAATAAAAAGATAATTAAGCAAAAAATATAGTTTAATTTTATTCCACGTGGAAACATTATTAAATTATTTATCGTATATAATTTTAAGTTGTAATATAATTTAAGTAAGATTTTTGTTTATATTTGAGGGGATAATATTTATGTTAAAACTTAGAAACCGAACCTTTGATGGAGATGTTCCAAAACTTACTAAATGGCTTTATACATCTTCTGGAATGTTTAGAGATGCCTCTTATCAATTCATCTCTTTATTCTTACTTTCATTTGTTCAATTTTTTGCGTTAGGACAAGTTAGTTTTGAAGAATATCTTCAAATGTATACCGCCATTACAATCATAATTATTATTTTAAGAATTTGGGATGGCTTAAACGATCCGATTATGGGTTTTATTATCGAAAAATGTCATTTTAAAATTGGAAAATATCGTCCATGGATAATAATTGGAGCATTTTTAAATAGTATAGTTACTATTTTAATGTTTTGGATTACTCCAACTGGTTGGGCTTTTGTTGGGTTTTTCGCTGTATTTTATTTTTTATGGGATTTTACTTATACGATGAATGATATAGCTTTCTGGGCTGTATTGCCATCTTTATCTCAAAAAGAAGAAGTGAGAGCTAATTTAACAACTCTTTTATCAATATTTGTTTCAATTGGTGCTTTTGCTGTTGGTGGAATTGTTCCAATTTTGGCTAGTGGAAATCAAGGCCCTACATATCGATGGGTAGCAGTAGTAACATCAGTTCTTTTCTTCCTTTCTCAACTTATTTTAGTAATCTTTATGAAAGAAAGAAAAATTAATGAAACAGTTGAAAAAAATGATGAAAAGATAAAATTTAAAGATATATTTACGGTTATTGTTAAAAATGATCAGCTTCGTTATACAATTATTGCAATTTTACTTTATTATACCGGTGCTTCAATATTAGTTGGTGCTGGCTTGAATTATTTTTATTTTAACTTTGGATATGAAAGTGGCGGAACTTATCAAACTTTATTTACTGTAGTTTATGCAGTTGCAACACTTTTAGGTCAATGTTTATATCCTCTTTTTGCTAATAAATTAAAAATGCCTAAGATGAAGCTTTTCACAATCGCTTCAATAACTACTTTAGTTGCTTATATATTACTTTTCTCATATGTATTTTATACAAAACCTGAAACATTCTTTATTGTCTGTATCTATGGATTTATTGCTTTCTTTGGTCAAACAATAATGAGTTTAATTCTTTATATTATGATTCAAGATTCAATTGATTATAACGAATATAAATATAATGAAAGAAGAGAATCTTCAACCTTCTCATTAAGAGCATTTACTGCAAAAATTGGATCTTCTTTACAACAACTTGCTTTATATGCCTTCCTTTTTATGGCAGGACTTTTTACTATTTCTAATGAAATTGCAAATGCCGAAAGAGAATTTATGGGTGATAAGGAAACAATTATTGAAACTGTTAATGTTTTAATGAACGGAATTACTCAAGATCAATTAATTATTTTCCATATTGGTTTTACTATTCTTCCTTTTGTTTTATTTTTAGCAACTTTTTTGATTATTAAATTTAAATATAAGATTAGTGAAGAAAAACATCGTGAAATGGTCGAAGCAATTGAAAAAAGGAAAGCCGAAGCTAATATAAATAAAGAGGAAAATAATTAAATATGAAAAGAAAAGCCTATCAAGATAGAATAATTTATCAAATTTATCCTTTGTCTTTTAAAGATTCAAATAATGATGGTTATGGAGATTTAAAAGGAATTATCTCAAAATTAGATTATTTAAAATCATTAGGAATTGGAATGATTTGGCTATCGCCTATTTATAAATCTCCATTAAAAGATAATGGTTATGATATAAGTGACTATTATGAAATTAATCCTCTTTTTGGGACAATGGCTGATTTTGATGAATTAATTTTAGAAGCTAAAAAAAGAGATATTAAAATAGTAATGGATTTAGTAATAAATCATACTTCTGATCAACATAAATGGTTTTTAGAGGCTTTAAAAGACAAAAATTCTAAATATCGAGATTATTATTATTTTAGAAAAGGTAATGGTAAAAAACCTCCAAATAATTGGAATAGTGCTTTTTCTGGTTCGTGTTGGGAAAAAGTAAAAGGAGAAGATAATATGTATTATCTCCACCTTTTTACTAAAGAACAGCCAGATTTAAATTATCATAATGAAGAAGTAATTAAGGAAATTGAGAAAATTTTAAAATTTTATCTTGATAAAGGTGTTGCCGGTTTTAGATGTGATGTTATTAATCAAATTTATAAAACTAGCTTAGAAAACGGTAAATTTTCACTCTTTTCTCGAGGAAGAGAACATTATGAAAACCAAGAAGGAAACTTTAAAATTTTAGAAAGATTTAGAAAAGAAGTTTTAGATAGATACGATGATGTATTTTTAGTTGGTGAAACTTCAGCTTTAACTCCCAAAATTGGTCAAGAATATATTGATAGAAGAGCACTTGATATGTTTTTTGAATTCGACCATGCTTTTTGTAAATCTTTTAAACTTATCCCTATATTTAAAAAATCTTTCTATAAACCAAAAGATTTATATAAACCAATTTTTAAATGGCAAAAAGAGGTTAGTTGGATTGGAGCTTATTTAGAAAATCATGATCAATTGCGTTCTGTTTCTAGATTTGGTGATGAAAAAGAATATTTTAAAGAAAGTGCAAAAGCTTTAGCTTTATTCCTTCTTTCTTTAAAAGGAACAATTTTTATTTATGAGGGAGAAGAAATTGGAGCAACCAACTATAAAGATTTAACATATGAAGATACTAATGATTGTATGTCTAAATCTGCCGTTGATACAGCGATGAAACTTTTACATGTTTCTAAAAAAAGAGCTTTTAAATGGGTTAATGAAACTGTAAATAGAGATAATTCACGTGCCCCGATGTGGTGGGATGATTCGCTTAATGCTGGATTTAACGAAGGTCATCCAACATGGTTAAAAGTAAATAATAATTATAAAAATATAAATGTAAAACTAGAAGAAAACGACCCTGATTCAATATTAAATTTCTATAAAAAAATGATTTCGTTTAGAAATAAGAGTGATATCTTAAAAGATGGAGAATTTAAAGAAGTTAAATCTAATTCTTATGTTGCAAAATTTGCAAGGAAATTAAATGATGAAGAAATTTTAATTGTTGTAAATTTATCAAAAAAGAAATTTAAAGAAAAATCGTTAGATGAAAGTAAAAAAATACTTATTTCTAATTATTCTAATCATATTAATAATGTTTTAATGCCATATGAAGCATTGATTTATAAAATAAAATAAGGAGATAGTTATGGGAGTAACATTTGAAAAGAAAAGAAAAATATTTCATATTTTTACAAAAAACTTTTCTTATTATATTCATGTAAATAAATACAATTATTTGATTCATTTATATAGTGGAAAGTATTTAAGTGATATTTCTAAAGAAAGAGTTTCAGAAAGATATAGTGAACGATATGCTTTTTTAAATGATGAGAGAAAAGAAACGATGGATGAAGATTACTATTTTTCATTTGTTGCTTCTCAATTTGAAGTCGCTCCATTTGGTAAAGGCGATAAAAGAAATTCGCCATTTATTATTGAAGGAAAAGATAATATCCCAATTACTAATTTTTTATATAAATCATATAAAATCGTAAAAGGGTTAACTAATAAAGATAAATTCCCACTTCCTTATGTAAAATTTAAAGATAATGAACTAATTACTTTAGTTATTACTTTAAAAGATGAATATAAAGACGTTTATTTAGAACTTTATTATGAAATAAGTGAAAAATTTGACACTTTAGTTAGATATTCTCGAATAATTAATAAATCGAATGAAGATATAAGAGTTAAAAAATTAGCTTCTTTTGAATTAGATTTGCCTTCCTCTGATTATAAAATTTTAGCTTTAAAAGGAACTTGGGGTAATGACACTGAAAAAGAGATTATTCCTTTAAATCATTCTTTAACTAAAATTAGCGATAACCATGGGGGAAGAGGTTTTTATTATAATCCAGCAATTGCGTTATTAAAAAATGATGCAACTCTTGATAGTGGAGAGGTATATAGTTTTGTTAATGTATATTCAAGTGATTTTGCTTTTGAAATAAAGGTTGATGAAATAGACCAAACTAGAATAATTGGCGGATATAATGATGAAACTTTTGAATATTTATTAAAAGAAAAAGAAGATATTTATTCTTTTAAGACAATTATTAATTATTCAGCCAATGGATTAAATGGAATTTCGCATCTATTACATGATTTAATTAGAAAAAGAATAATGCCTGAAACTAAAGAATTACAAAAAGATTATATCTTGTTAAATTCATGGGAAGGATTCTATTTTGATTTTAATACTGAAAAAATTATTTCTTTAGTTGATGAAGCTAAAAAATGTGGTATTAATCTTGTTGTTATTGATGATGGATGGTTTAAAAATAGAAATAGCGACACAACCTCTTTAGGAGATTGGGAAGTAGATACTAATAAAATTGATTTAAAAAAAGTTATTGAACACGCTAAAGAAATTGATATGAAAATTGGTTTATGGGTTGAACCAGAAATGATTTCCCCTGAATCATTCCTTTTTAAAGAGCATAGTGAATATGCTTTAATTCCACCTTCCTATAAATATCCAACACTTTTTAGACATCAATTAGTTTTAGATTTAACTAATAAAGAAGTAAGAGATTATATTTTGGATAAATTATCAAAAATATTTGATGAATACGATATTTCTTATGTTAAATGGGACTTTAATAGATATTTAACTGAAGCTTATTCTTCTTTTTTAGAAGATGAAAGAAAAAAAGAAACCACATATCGATTTATATTAGGAACGTATGATTTATTAAACAGATTTGTTAATAAATATCCACATATCTTGCTTGAGACATGCTCTGCGGGAGGAGGAAGATTTGATGCTGGAATGTTATTTTATTCTCCTCAAATTTGGGGTAGTGATGAAACAGATATCGCTTTAAGAGCATCTATTCAATATTCTAAAAATATCTTCTATCCATTAAGATCAATTGGAGCCCATGTTTCAAATAGAAAGATTGGTTCTATTCAAGATAAGGCTTGTTTAGCAATGTTTGGAACATATGGTTATGAACTTGATGCGACTAAATTAAATGAAGAAGATAAAAAACAGATTGTTTTCTTTAATTCTTTGTTTAAAGAATTCCATCATATAGTTGAAGATGGCGATTATTATGCGATTTATGATCCATATGATACAAATTTTGTATCATGGAATGTAGTTTCTAAAAATAAAAAAGAGTGTTTAGTTTATTTTATGGCATATAAAAAAGAACAAACTAAAGCTAGATTTATTAAATTAAAAGGATTAAAGAAAGATAAATATTATTTTAATTCCTTAACAAATGATATTTATAAAGGCGATTTTTATATGAATGTTGGATTGAATGTTTCTTGTCCATTAGATCCTTATTTCTCAGCTCTTTTTGTTATTAAAGAAGTAGATGATGTTAGAGCGACAATTTATCGAAAAACAAAACAAGTAGATGGAGGAAAAAGAGATAAACTATTGTAATTTATGGGAAAAATTATCGATTTAGATTTACTTAAAAAACCAATTAGTGGTGTTAATTTAGAAAAATATACTTCATATTTTGAGTCTTTTTCGGATGGGAAAAGCACTAGAATTTCTTTAAACGGAAATTGGAAATTTATATATTTAGAAAATTTTGATAATGAAAAATACTTAAATAAAGATTTCGAAATAAAAGATTTAAAAGAAATTCCTATCCCTTCTCATTTTGAATTTAACGGATATGGCAATCCGCAATATTTAAATATCATGTATCCATGGGAAGTTTATGAAAATATTTCTTATGATGAACTTCCTTTAAAAAATCCAGTAGGAATATATTTTAAAGATTTAGAGATTAATGATTTAAATGATGATTATTTCATTGAATTTAATGGCTTTGAAAGCGGCTTATATCTTGTTGTTAATGGTAAATTTGTTGGATATTCCTCATTTAATTTTGAGATTTCGAAATTTAAAATTAACGAATATTTAATTAGAGGAAGAAATAGAATAACTATTTTAGTTTTTAAATATTCATTTGCATCTTGGTTTAAAGACCAAGATATGTGGAGATTAACGGGTATTTTTAGAGATGTAAATTTAATTAAAGTAAATAAAACTCACATTAGTGAAATTGAAAACGCTTCAACAATTAAAGACTTAAAAACAGGTTTATTAGATTTAACATTTACTGTTTCAAATCTAGAAAAAGATTTATTTTTATCTTTAAGCCTTCTTTATGAAGGAAAACAGTTGTTTAATAGTAATTTGGAAGTAGAACAAGAAACAATAAAGTTTTCACGTGAAATCGATAAAATTAAATTGTGGTCTGATGAAGAGCCTAATTTATATCAATTAAAAATTAAATTAAAAGACAAAAATAATGTTTTGGAGGAAGTTGAATTAAATATCGGATTTAGAAAAATTGAAAATAAAAATGGGAAATTATATTTAAATGAGATGCCTTTATTTATAAAAGGTGTTAATAGACATGAATTCGATACTAATAGCGGAAGAGTTATTTCAAAAAAATTAACTGAAGAAGATATAAAATTATTAAAAAGTAATAATTTTAATGCAATAAGATGTTCTCATTATCCAAATAATAATTTTTTCTATGATTTGTGCGATAAATATGGCATTTTAGTTTGCGATGAATGTGCTATAGAAACTCATGGAACTTGGAATTTTAGGGATTTTAAAAATATCGATAATAATGATGTTTTGCCTGGAAGTAAAGTTGAATATTTAGACTATACCTTAAAAAAAGGGGAAGCTCTTTATCAAAGAGATAAGAATCACCCTTCTATTATAATGTGGAGTTTAGGAAATGAATCGTGGGTTGGAGAAAATTTAAGAGCATTATATAAATATTTTAAAAATGTAGATTCTTCTAGACCTGTTCATTATGAAGGAAATTGTGCTTCTAATGAATATTATGATATAAGCGATTTTATATCTAGAATGTACCCATCGCCTGAAAAAGTTTCTGAAATTATTAATAAAGATAGTTCGAAACCATTTATCTTGTGCGAATTTGCCCATTCAATGGGTAATTCAACTGGAAATTTTGATGAATATGTCGATTTAAAAAATAAACACGATACTTATATTGGAGGATTTATTTGGGACTTTGTTGATCAAGGAATTACTATAAATAATAAAACATATTATGGCGGAGATTTTAATGATTATCCAAATGATTCAAATTTCTGCGCTGATGGATTATTACTTTCTTCAAGAAAAGAAACTTCGAAGTTAAAAACTGTTAAATATTGTTATCAACCTTTTGATTTTGAAATTAATGAAAAAGAAGTAGTTTTAATCAATAATTATAATTTTAAATCAACTAATAAAATGAAATTTAATTATCATTTATTTAAAAATTATAAAGAAATTTATACTAAATCTTTTGAATGTAATTTAGCTCCTCTTTCAAAAAAGAGCATACCTTTAGATGTATCAGAATTAATTAAAGATGATGCTATTTATTTAGTAAGAATTGAAGCTAAATCAAAAGAAGATAATCTATATCTTAAAAAAGGTGATGAAATCGGTTTTAAAGAAGTTTACTTAAAAGGGAAAATTGATGAAGCCTATCATAAAGAAAAAATTGAAAAATTAGGTGGACTAAAAATTTTTAAATCTTCTCAACATGTTACAGTTTATAAAGATGACTTTAAAGTTATATTTAATGGCTTAAATATCGATAATGGTGGACTCGAAGCTATTATTTATGAAAATGATAAACCTTTATTTCATAATCCTGTGATGCCTACTTTATTTAGAGCAACAACTGATAATGACGATAAAAAGGAAAAATATTTTTATTCTTTTTATCTAGGGGCATCTTTTTATCCTTTATATAATCCATATTCTGCTCCTTTAAAAATTATTAAAGAAGACGAAAATGAAGTCATTATTGAATATAATTATCGAATGTTAAGTGCTATTTTCTTTAAAAAATTTAAAATTAGATATCATGTTTATTCTTCAAAAATGATTAAAGTTGAATTTGATTATAAACCTTCTTTATTACTTCCTTCTCCTAGTATAATCGGTTTAAGATTTGCTTTTGATAAAAATATAAAAGACTTTTCTTATGAAGGTTTAGGAGAAGGTGATTCATATTCTGATCGTTATAAAGGATTAAAACATGGAATATTTGAAAGTAATGTTAAAAATAAATATATTCCATATTCAAAACCTCTAGAATGTGGAAACCATATATAAACAAAAAAAATATCACTTCATTATGATAAATTTGATCTTTCATTTATTGCCTTAAAAAATACTTTTGAATTCAAATATTTACCTTATAATGAATTTGAAATTGAAGTTGCTAAAAGAAATGAATCTTTAGTTTCAACCATGAATTATCTAACGATTGCTATAAAAAATAAGGGTGTAGGAGGAGATAATTCATGGGGAGCAAGAGTTCATAAGCCTTATTTATTAAAAAAAGAAAAATATCATTTAGAGTTTTTAATTAAAAAAGAAGAGAAAAATGGAAACGAGTAATAAATATTTAAAAATTGCGAATATTTATATTGAAGGTAAGAAATCTTTTTCTTACCTCCATTTTTATTTATCTTATAAACTTATTGATAAAATAAATATTAAAAATACTAGTTTAATATCTTCACTTTCTTCTTTAACTTTAAAAATATATTCTTTAGATAAAGATATAATAACTTTTAAAGACATTTTTATTCCTTTAATTAAAGAAAACGAAGAAATTGAAATACCTTCTTCTTTAATTAATTATTCTTTTAATTTAGAAATATTAAAAAATATAAAACTAAATAAAATAATTAAACTATATTTTGAACTTATTAATGAAAATAATGAGATTTTAACAACAGATTTTATTGAAATTAATCTTATCTCACCATATTTATTTTCATTAAATTATTATGAAATTGAATCTTTAGCTTCTTTTATTACTCCTAATAATAAATATATAAAAAATCTAGCTTATGAAGCTAAAAAAGAAATAAAAGAAAAATATAATTTTGATAACTTTTTTAGTTATCAAAATTACGATATAGAAGATTTTATTAATGAAATAGATATCTTATATAAAAAGATATTATCTTTAAAAATATCTTTAATTAATTTACCAAAAGAATATTTAATAAATGGTATAAAAATCAGAAATAGTGAAGAAATATATTTCTCTAAAAGAGGAAGCGAATTAGATTTAGCTTTATTTTTTGCTTCTCTTTTAGAATATTTTTCTTTTAATCCTTTATTAATATTTATTAAAAATCATGTATTTTTAGGTATCTGGACCTCTTTAAATAACTTTATTTCTCCATTGATTACATCTAAAAGTGATATTGAGATCTTTTTATCTACTAATAAAATAATTCCTATCGATATTTCTTTAATTTTTAATAAATTTGCAACCTTAAAAGAGAATATTTCTTTAAGTAAAGAGCATTTATTAAAAGAAGAAGAATCTTTTTCTATTTTAGATATTAAAGGGGCTAGAAGAAATAATTTTTATCCTATAGAGGATGAATTAATAAATAAGGAAAACATCGATAAAATAGCTTTTAATAAAGAAAGTTTAACTTTAAAAGACGTCAATTTAAAAGTGGCTGATATTAAAAACGAATATTATAAAAATAAAGATCGTTTTTCTTATTGGGAAAGAAAATTATTAGATTTGTCTAAAAATAATAAACTTATAAATATGAAGATTGGTACAAATACTTTCCAAGTTTTGACCTCTTCAATTTATGATTTATGTCACTCTTTATATTCTTTGGATAATTTTTATACTCTTTTTTATAAAAGCGAAGAAAATATTCCATCTTCTTCAAAAAAACAAATTTTTGAAATTAAAAATGATAAAAAAATAATTAGTCGTTCTAATGAGTATTTATTAAAAAATAAATTAGAAGTTTTATTAAATGAAAAAGAATATTTTACTTCCCTTCCTTCTTTATATCGAAAAGTAAGAAATGAATTAGAGGAAAGTGGTTCAAATACACTCTTTTTAGCTTTAGGAGTTGTCACGTGGAAAGAAAATTTGACCTCAAAAAGCGTCTTTCATGCCCCAATTCTTCTATTGCCAATTGAAATTAAAAAAACCAATAATAAGTTATTCCAAATTAAACTGATTGATCAAGAACCATTTTTAAATACATCTTTTTTAGCTTACTTAAAAGAAGAATTCGCTTTAGAAATAAAACTAGATAACGAACTTCCAAGAAGAAAAGATAATTTAGATACTATTGATTTAAATAAAATTATCAGTGATTTTAAAAAAGCCGTTTTATCTTTAAAAGGATTTAAGGTAAGCGAAGTAGCTTTTATAGGAAGATTCTCTTTTTCAAAATATATAATGTGGAATGATATACGTAATCGAAAACAGGAAATTAGTGAAAATTTAATCGTTAAATCTTTTTTAAATGGAAAAAAAGAATGGAAATCCAAAGTTAATATCGAAGCAAATGATATTGATAATATTTTAAATTTAAAAAATGTTGCGATACCTTTAAGTAGCGATTCTTCCCAAATTGAAGCGATTATTAACTCAAATAATGGTGAATTTTTTGTAATGATTGGTCCTCCAGGAACTGGAAAATCTCAAACAATTACAAATATTATTGTTAATGCTTTATATAATAATAAGAAAGTTTTGTTTTGTAGTGAAAAAAAGGCTGCTTTAGATGTAGTTTATTCTCGTTTAAAAGAGATAAAAGTTGATCCTTTTTGTTTAGAACTTCATTCAAATAAGCAAGATAAAAAAGAAGTTTTAGCATCTTTAGAAAAGGTTTTGGATTTAGGTGAAATTGCTAAAAAAAGAGAATTTTCCTCTCTTATTGATAACATAAATTATTTAAAAAACGATTTAAAAGAAATTATTAGAAAAGTTCATTTTAAAAAAGATTATCCATTGTCTTTATATGATGCAATTTTAAAATTTGAAAAATATAAAAATATTAAAGGCGAAATAAATATAAGTAATGATTTCATCAATACTTTTACAAAATTTAAGGAAGATGAAATTTCTAATTTATTTATAAAAGGAGAAGTTTTTGATTCATCTTTTAAGGAGTTTGGCAATAATAATCCATTTAGAATATATAAAAATAGAAATTATTCTATTGAATTAAAAAATGAAATAGCTGCTATTTTAAAAGAAACTATTTTATCTTTAACTTTATTTTTAAACGATTATCAAAAATTAAACAACTCTTTAAAACTGGATTCTTTAGATGATAAAACAATTTCTCAAATTTACAATCTTTTTGATTATTTAAAAACCGAACCAATTTATTTTGAATTAGTTATAAATTCATCGTCCTTAAAAAGAGTCGAAAAACTAAAAGAAATGGTAATTTTAGAGAATAATTTCTTTGAAACAAAAGAAAGTCTCTCCTCGTTATTTGATAAATCAATTCAAAAAGTTGATATAGATAAACTTTATTTAGAATACGTTTCATCTTTATCTTCATCATTTTTTAAAAAAGCATTTATAAATTTAAAAGTTTTATCAATTCTTAAAAAGCATTCTTTTAAACCTAAAGAAATTAATAAAAAAACTGTTTTTGATTTGTTAAAAAAACTTAAAGAAATAAATGAAAATAAACCTTTAATTAATAAAAATAGTCTTTTGATCGAATCTTTAATAAAAGAAGATTATTTTAGAAATGATAAAAATGATTATAAAAAAATAATAAACAAACTCGATTCAACTATTGATTTTATTAAAATAATTAACAAAATTTCTTATGGAAAAATGGAAAGTGGTCTTTTTGCTTCTTATTTATATGAACTAATAAAAGCTAATGCCTCTAAAGAAATGATAATTTCATATCAAAATAATTACGAAAAAATAAAAAATAATTTAATTTTATTATCTTCTAGTTATAAATTTGACTTCTCTTATTTTTTAAATAAGAACGATTCATCCCTTTTTAATAGTGTTTTAAAGGATCTAACTTTGATTTATGAAAACATTGAATTTCTTTCTGATTGGACAGGATTGTTAAATATTTTTGACCGTTTTGAAAATTTTTCATTAAAAAATATCGAAGAAGAATATGTAAAGCAAAACGATTTTAAAGATATGAGCGAACGTTTCTTTAAATCTTTATATAAAAAAATTATTGAAAAACTTATAAAAGATAATCATTTAGAAAAATTTAATGGGGAAACTTTAAATTTAGAGAGAGCAAGCTATGAAAAACTTGATAACGTTTATAAAAAAGATGTTATAAATGAAGTTGTTGCAAAATTAAGCTCAAATATCCCAACTTCTTATAAAAATAGTATTAATTCTTCTGAAGTTGGTATTTTGAAAAAAGCTATCAAAAGTAACGGTCGAGGAATGAGTTTAAGAAAAATAATGTCTTTAATTAGCGAAACTTTGCCACTAATTAAGCCTTGTATTTTAGTTTCACCTTTAAGTGCAGCCAAATATTTAGATAGTTCTTTATACCATTTCGATTTAGTAATTTTTGATGAGGCTTCTCAACTCCCTACTTCAAGTGCAATCGGAGTAATTTCAAGGGGCGACTCGTTAGTTATTGCTGGCGATGATAAGCAACTCCCTCCAACTTCATTTTTTGATAAACAAGTTAATGATGATGAAGATGAATTATTTATTTCAGATTTAGAATCGGTTTTAGATGATGCAATTGCTGCTTCTTTCCCAATAAAACACCTCTTATATCATTACCGAAGTAAAAACGAATCATTAATCGCTTTCTCTAATAATAAATTTTATAATGGTGAATTATATACTTTCCCTTCAATCGATGATGTTAACTCAAAAATTCATTTTAAATTTGTTGAAGGAACTTATGATTTAGGCAAAAGTGCAACAAACAAAGAAGAAGCAGATTCAATCATTAATGACCTTATTTATCGAATAAAAAATGATAATGTTGAGCATAGTTATGGAATAATTACTTTTTCAGTTCACCAAATGGAATTAATTGAGCGACTTTTAGAAGAAAAAATTGAAAAAGATGAGGAATTATATGAAAAAGTTCTTAAATTAAAAGAACCAATTTTTGTTAAAAACCTTGAAAATGTTCAAGGGGATGAAAGAGATATTATTTATCTGTCTATTTGTTATGGAAGAGATAAAAACGGCAGATTTGTTCAAAATTTTGGGCCAATTAATAATTTAGGTGGATATCGAAGACTTAATGTTGCTATAACAAGAAGTAGAGAAGAGATGTATGTTTATTCTTCTATTAGATATAGTGAAATAAATTTAAATAAAACAAATTCGGAAGGAGTTAAATTCTTAAAAGATTTTTTAGAATATGCCGAATTTGGTTTAAAAGCATTGCCAGCTACAAAATCATCGTATTTAATAAAAGAAGGAATTGAAGATTATCTAGCTAAAGACTTAAAAGAAAAAGGATATGATCTTTTAACTCATTTAGGAACATCAAAATTTAAGATCGATATCGCTATTATTAATCCTAAAAATAAGAATAAATTCCTTTTAGCAATCATATTAGATTCTTATTCATATATTTCAACTTCAACAATTGAAGATAGAAATATTATTCAATTTAAAGAATTAAAACTTTTAGGATGGAAAGTTTTAATGGTGTGGACATTAGATTATTTTAATAATCGATCAAAAGTTTTAAAAACTATCGATGAAACCATTAAAAAATCACTTGAAGAAGATCCTTCTTCTTATATCGATAACGATATTGATTTTTCCTCTTTAAAATTTAAAAAAGTCGAGAAAAAAGAAGAAACCTCCTTAAAACCATATCTAATATATACTCTTAAAAATTTATATACCGAAAAACAATTTTTAAATCCAAAAAACAGAGAAAAAATTTATAAAATTTTTAAAAATATTATAGATGTCGAATATCCAATTTCAGAAAAGAATTTAACTAAAAAAATATATGAATTATTCCAAATTAAAAGGAAAAATAGGGAAAATAGTGGATTAATTAAATATTTTTTAACTAAGTTAAACAATCCTTATAATTATTCTTATTTCGAAGATAATAAATTTTATTTTAAAGATGGAGTAAGTGATTTTAAAATTGATTTTTATAGGAAAGCCGATAACCGAAATATTGAAGATATAGCAAAAGAAGAAATAGAGGTTTTAACAATAGAATTATTAAAAAAGAATATTTCAATTGAAGTCGAATCTTTAAAAAAAGCGATTGTTTATTCTTTAGGATTTAAATCTAAAACTAAAAAAATTGATGAATGTCTATCAATTGTTTTTAATGATTTAGAAATTAATAAAAAAGAAATTAAAATCAATGATAATGGATATGTTGAATTAATAAAAAACGCAAATAAAAATGGCCTTTAGAGCCATTTTTATTTTATAGGTATTTATTAGAACCAAGTTGTTTCAACAAATGTAGTATTGCCATTTTCATCAATGACTTTTTTAAATACTAATAATGCTTCAACTTCATCTCTTCCTTCTTCGTTTTCATATTCAACAAGATATAGTTTTTCACCGTTTCTTTCGACAACTTTCATCTCATATTCTTTTTCATTTACTTCATAAGATACTTCTTTTTTATTCCATTCATTTTCAATTGAGATTTTATAATTATCAACAACTCTTCTATTTTCAACGATTGTATATTCAAATTCACTCTCTTGTTCATTCCATTCATTTTCGTTTTCTTCTTCAACTAAGATATATGAATTTTCACCGGTTTGGATTCTGAAATGTCTTTCTTCTTCGATTTCGCCATCGTCAAATTCACGTTTTGTTAATGAAGAGAAGCTATAGAAGTTAGGATCGTTATCTAAAATAGCGACACCATCGAGCTTTTGCATATAATCATCATCGAAATGGAATGAATCTAAGATATTGAAATGTAATGTAATTTTTGAATCAACCATCGAGTTATTTTTATAAGAGATGACTTCTTTATATTGATAAGTTTTTCCATTTAATGTTTCGTTAGTTTCCTCAATTGTTGAAGTGAAAGCTTGATCTTCCATCATCAATAAATCTAATGTTGGTAATAAGTCGACGATTTCTTGTTTTTCTTCATCACTTATCGGACGATTTCTATCTAAAGTAGTGATATTTCTTGCGCCTAAAGATGAGATTTGTGAAGTATCAAAATTTAATAAGTTCATAGCTGTAACAGCTTGTAAATTTGATAAATCATCGTTTAAGACACCGTTTGTAACTGTTGGCTCGTTAACATTAACTCCGACATTATCTCCGTTATCTTTTGAAGGAGAGACAAGTTTGCCACTTTCTTGCTTACAAGATGCGAGTAATAATGAACCTCCGATTGCTAATGCTGGTAATAAGACAAATAATTTATTTTTTTTCATATTTTTTCCTCCTGTTAAATAATTTTTGTTCTTAATTTTTCTTTTGTTACTATAAAAACGAGGGAGTGATTAAAATTATTGGAAAAAAATTAAAAAAATTTTATTTTTGTTTCAAGACATTAAAAAAGACGATTAATATCGTCTTTTTTTAGAGAACAATTTTAGAAATATATCATATTTCAATATATTTTAGTATTAAATCATGATTTAGTATAAACTCATCTTAAAAATATTTATAATATTATGAAAGAGGAAAAATATATATGAACTCATTTGATTGTGTAGTAATAGGAGCTGGTAATGGAGGACTTATTGCTAGCTTAAGACTTGCTAAAAGTG
>CALVMY010000098.1 GCA_944349405.1 uncultured Bacilli bacterium
ACCCTATATAGTAAACTATATAAAAGTGCTAAATAAGTATAGATGATTCTTTCCTTAAAGTAAAGAATTTTCGCCCCTTCATATATCAAGAATGTAACGAAAACGGCTTTTTTATATATTTTTTTACTTTTTGAAAAAAACGCCATTAATTAAAAATTAATGTCATTCCGCCTTGCTAAAATCAAGGCGGTTTTTTATTGTATAGATAGAATGAAATATTTTAGAAATTCAGACTTTAAGAAAGATATATATTATAGGAAATTTTATGATGAATTAAACGCAGCGCGAGCTACTGGAAAATGCGAAGTTTTAGTCAACACTATAAGAAAACTTAATAATTCTCCTGCTGCTTTACGCGAAAAAGGTGATATTAGAATACAACAAATTTTTGAAGATAATTGGAGTAATTTTTTAAAAACACAGCCAAGAGATAATCTAAGGTCTGCGATTGTAGAAAACGTCGAAAAAATGATTCAATGCAAAAAGTTGGAACTGGGAATGTCTTATTATGAATGCCCAAATTGTGGCAAATATGTAATGTGTTTCCATACTTGCAAAAGTTCTTTTTGTGCTTCTTGTGGAAAAAAGAGAAGAGATAAAATAGCTGCAAATGTCTCGAAAAAAGTAATTCAAGCTCCACATAGACAACTTGTTTTTACTTTGCCACCAGAATTAAGAGGATTCTTTAGAATTTATAGAGATAAATTATCGTTTTTATTTGAAGCTGTCAACGAAAGTATTGTTGACCAACTTAAAGGTCACGCTCCGAAAAAATTTAAGACAGAAAAAAGAAAAATAGGAACCATAATGTTTTTACATACATATGGGAGACAAATGAATTGGCACCCTCACATTCACGTTCTTTTTTGTGAAAAATTTTTAACAAAAGATGGAGAACTTAGAGACTATTACTTCTTAGATTACGATTATATTCGAAAGCATTTTCTCTTTTCGGTTACAAACAGGATGGCAAAATTTTTAAGGCATTCAAAAAGAGTTAGTTTAAATATTAAAGTTAAATATCTAAAAGAAATTAAATCTGCATTAGCAAGACTTAAAAAAGGCTCTTATTTTTATGGCAAGAAAAATGAAACGGCAACTACAATTAAATCTATTAAAGGCGTCGCTAGATATATTGCAAGATATGCTGCACATCCTGCTATTTCAGAAAGAAGAATCTTAAGTTATAATCCTGAAACCAAAATGGTTAAGCGGTTTTATGATCCACATGAAGATGATAACAAGGAAGAAGGAGACCAAGATTATAAGGGACGACAATTTATAGAAGAACCTGCAATTAAGTTTATGGAAAGGTTAATTGTTCACATAAATGATAGATATTTTTCTGTTGTAAAATATTTTGGATTTTACTCTAATAGTTCAAAAAACAATTATAAAAATATTAAAAAAATGTTCTCAGATAAAGACATCGATGAATTAATACTACGATTGAATTGGAAGTTTGGTCTATTATATGCTTTTGGATATAATCCACTTTTATGTGATTGTGGTACTGAAATGGTTTATATTCCTGAAAAATCCATTCAAAGGACAGAATATATATGGACTTAAAATTTAAAACAACTAAAAAAACAATTAGTTACGAAGAAAAAATTAATCGCGCCAAAGATTATAATGACTTCAATAATTTGAAAAAGGGAGATATTGGATATATTGAACCTGCTGAATTCGCTAAACAAGATGTTTATGACGAATATGTTGACTTCAAATGTTTAGATTGTGGATATGAAGAAACTATAGAAGGCGATATAGTTTTTGAGTTGTTTGATGAAGAATTTGACGATTATCCCATCTTTGATTGTCCAAAATGTAACGTAGGAAGATTCGTGCCAAAAGATATTTTTGAAAAAATCAAGAAATAACAAGCTAGGGTGAACTACTTAAGATAAATAAAATAACCAATTTTTGTCACATTTATTTTTAAGGCCAAAAATCGAATTTCCTAAGAAAACAAGAAAATAATTTTAAGAAAATTTATAGTCAATTAGATTTTACGCAAAATGACTATAAAAAGAGAGAAAGAAAAATCTTATTTAATAAACTCAAAATTGCACTTATCACTTCTCTTCTTTCAATTAGCTTTTTAGGACTGTTTTCACTTCCTTTTTTTGAAATAGCAAATAGTAAAACTGATGCTCCAATTGCTATTATGGTTGATTCATTTAGTGAATATAATCTATTTTTTAAGGATTTTAGTAATTCCTCATTAAGTGATATAAATCTTTTTGATCTTAAATTAAATGAAGATTATAAAATCACTTACTTAATTCAGAAAAAATATGAAAATAGTGAAAAGCTCGTTGAGATGAGCCCTTATTTAAAAATTGAAAATTTAAAAAATGAAGATATTTCATATTTTATTTATGAAAGTGGAAATAAAAACGATTACTTTACTTATGAACTTATCGATAACTTTAATGATTATAATTTATTAGACTTAAATATAAATAATCCTTCTAAAATATCATTTTTAGATAAAGAAAATATCGAGATTGGATATCTTCTTTTTGAAACTAATAACTATGATAGATCGTTGTTATATTTAATAGTTAAAAATTTCTAATTTTCATTCTTTTTTAAATAATCAAATAACTTATTAAAGATAATTTCAGCTCTTTTTTCCATTGCTTCAAAGGTATAAAAACCAATATGAGGAGTAATAAGAACATTTTTAAAGTTTAATAAATCATAATTATCTTCTAAAGGTGGTTCTTTTTCAAAAACATCACTAGCATAAATAAAATTACTATTTTCTTTTATCTTTTTTATTAATGCTTCTTTATTAACTAGTTTTCCTCTAGCTGTGTTAATTAAAATAGCATCGTTTTTCATTAATGAAAATTCATTTTCATTAATGTAATTTAAGTTATTATCGTTTAAAGGAATATGTAAAGAGATAATATCACTATTTTTAAGTAATGTTTCTTTAGATACAAACTTAATAGAAATATTAGGATTATTTTCGATTTCTAAATGTCTAGAGTTAGAAGTATATAAAATCTTATTATTTCTATTATTATTTCTATTAGTATTTAAAGAAGAAAGAATATTAACTACTTCTTTAGCAATATTTCCCATTCCAATTAAGCCAATAGTTAAAGAAGATAATTCTTTTCCTTTAACCCTATTTTTATAAGATAATTCATTATATTTTCTTAAACTCATTAAAATAAACATTAAGGTTAGTTCACTTACTGAAAATGAAGAATAAGAAGAAGCATTAAATACTTTTATATTATTATTTTTTAAATAAGATAAAGGAAGATGATCTATTCCACTAAAAGCAATAAATATTGCTTTTAGTTTCTTATCTACCTTTAATGTTTCTTCTTTTAAAATAGTATTATCACTTAAAATAATATCAGCATCCTTAATTAATTCTTTTATTTTTTCTTGATCACTAACTTTATTTTTATTATAGATAACCTTATGTTTTTAAGTATTTCATTATTTAAATATTTATCAATATTAATTTCAAGTGGGTTTAATATTACAATTTTCATTTTCTTTTTTCTTTCCTTTTTATATATAAATAACTAAAAAATATTTTAAATCATTTTTAAGTTTACTTAATATAGAATTTTTCGATTAACTAAAAAGGGAATGAAAGAATAAATACTTAAAAAATATAAATTTATTTAAATTCAATTATAGTATTAAAAGTAAAATCTTTAGCGTTATCGTTCATATTTATTGATGAATTATTTGCCTCCAATAAGGAAAAAGTTATTCCATAATCTATGGTCATATCTTTAATAAACGGATTATAGATGTCTTCAACTTGGAATAAATTTAAGAACGGAAATTTTTCTGAATTATATTTTTTGTATGGCATTTCGTTACTTGAAGGATTTAAAAAAGATAATTCCACAGTTTCGCCTGAAAAAAAGCCAATCATACCTGGATCTACAGTCGGTGTATTTTTATAAAATGTATAATGCCCTTTATAAGTGGCTTCAGGCCCATAGCTTCCTTGAGCTCCTCCGCTAAAATCATATTCTGTTTCTTCGTCTAAATAAGTTCTTAAACCTGGTATAGAACGCTGTGAAGGACATTTTTCTTTATGGTTGATTTCAAATTTTACCTTTTTCATTCTTAATTCATCCCCGTTGATATTTGGATTAATGCTTCCATTTCCAATTACTAAATAATCATATTCTCCACTAGAAAGCATATATGAAAATCCATTTACTTCAAAATTGGCATATCCACTTCTATTATCATCATAGTCTAATGAAATAAGATATTCTTTTTTAAAATCGCTATCCCATTCGTTTGAAACAGACCATTCATTATGAAAATCTCCTGTAGAACGAGTAGAAATAAGTTCTATAAGATAATCAAGACTTGAAGGAGTTATCAAACTACTTCCATACAATTCACCTTCAATAACCTCATCATCCTCATTTATGAATTGATAATCTGCAATCTTAATAGTTGAATTTGAATCTTTTTTCTTATTAGATTCTTCATTTCTTTCTATAAAAGGTATAGATATAAAAGAAATTTCAAATCCATCATTTGGCAAGCTTCCAAAAACAAGTGTTTCATTTAAATTATATTTTTCTATAAAATCATTAATAGAAAAAATTGAATCATTTTGCTTATTTTCACACGCTGTAATAGAAGCGCAAAGCAAAAATAAAAATCCTAAACTAATGTTTGTTCTTAACTTTTTCATAAATTAATCTTCCTAAAATAATAAAAATAGAGACTGCTAAAAATATAGAGAAAAAAATAAAAGCGATTTTGAAAAAAATATATTCGGGTTTATTCCATAAGATGAACCACCACAGATACGATAGTGACTGTTCTTCCTCGATATAAATTGGATGGTAATAAGCAAACAAATATAAGAAAATCAACATAAGCATCGAAAAGAAAATTGATACGCATAGCCAAAATATTGAACTTTTAAAAATATCTTTTGCGTTCTTTATTTTTTTATTTTCACTTATTTTGTTATTCACTGTTTTTTCAGTAAAATAAAATTCATCGTATGAAATGTCAAAAAATTCTAATATTTTATTAAATGTTTCATGATCTAAAGATGAAACCCCTTGTTCATATTTACTAAGAGTAGTTCTGCTTACCCCAATGAATTTTGCAAGATCTTCTTGCTTAACACCTTTAGAATTTCTAAGCTCTTTTATTCTCTCACCAATTTTAAATTTATTTTCCACTCCATTATTATAATTTTATTAAAAAAATAAATGAAATTTAAAAATATTTATATATATAAAAAATGCCTTAATTATCGGAAATGTGAATTTTTTTAACAGGCTAAAATTAATAAAGATTAAATACTTCACTTGAAACAAGAATTAAAAAAAATATAGTAAAATTAACAACTCACATAAGGAGACTTACTATGAAAAGGTTTTTATTAAAAATATCTTCTATAATTTTATTAACTCCACTTTTAACATTAACTTCTTGTTCTTCTTTTTCTTTAGCTAAACCAACTGATTGGAATGGGGATTTTTGGCTAAAAGATTTAAGAGATTATGATGATTTAGCTGATTTTAATAAGGTGAAAGATACTAGTCCACCTTCATTTGGAGCGCCACGTTTTACTTACTACAATAAAAAATATGGTAACGATCCTAATATTGATTCAATAGTTTTTTATTATTTTACACATGAAATAGTTGGTCCTAGTGATGTTAAGTATCTTCTTTATGGCATTAATATTACAGATGAAACAATAAATTTATATGGTTTATCTTTAAAATCTTCATTAGAAGAGTTTAAAGATACCTTTATAAGTTTTGGTTTTGAAATTATTGAGGAAGAAGGTAATTATATTGAACTAGAGCGTGAATTATTTAATGTAAAATATACTTTAAATGAAAAAATTACTTTAAGATATGATTTTGACTACGATTTTGATGATGTTTATTAATAATAAATAATTAAATGTTTCATAATTAAATAATAAAAACTCCATTTTTTGGAGTTTAAATTTATTTTTTTAATACTAATTCCTTAGATTCTAAAGAATAAGACTCTTCGCTTTGAAGAACATATCGAGATAGTTTAATTCCAAACTTAACTGCTCCTTCAAAATCTTCATTTTTCATAAAATAGTGAACAAATCCTGCAAATAAAGCGTCTCCAGCACCATTACAATTAACGATATTTTCTATTCTATCGACAGCATATGTTTCCACGTGAGAACCATTATATCCGATAACAGGGTTATCTTTATTAGAAATAATAAATTTCTTAACACCTTTTTCAATTAATTTATTAGCAACGTTATCAATAGAAATATTTTTTGCTAGTAGAGCTTTTGCTTCTCCGATATTGCATTTTAATAAGTAAATTTT
>CALVMY010000099.1 GCA_944349405.1 uncultured Bacilli bacterium
CATCATTCAACTGTTGTAACAATTAAAGGAAAATCATATAGACTAAAAAATATGTACGAAACTTCGAATACTGAATCTGAACATTCATAAGTTAAAAAAAATGTACATTTTTATCTTGAAATTAATAGATTAACAATATAATTAAGAATATTAATTATAAAAATTATTTATACTTCTTAACTAAGTTATGTGTTCTATTTATTTTCACTATTTATAATAAACTTTATATAGATATAACCCCTCTGAAGGTGCTTGATAATTTATTATTTTTCTGTTATCTTCATTATTCGAATCATCTAAATATTCTTTTATTTTCTTTAAAGTAATCTTATTATCGTTATAAGCTAAAATAGTGCCTACTATTTTTCTTATCTCATATCTCATAAAACCATTACCAATAAATGTTAATTTAAGATATTTATTATTTATTTTTGATATTTTTATATCAAAAATAGTGCGAACATAATTATTTAACTTATCTTCTTTTTTAGAAGTAAAGTTAATAAAATTATGTTCGCCTTTAAATAAAGTGATTACTTCTTTTATTTTATTTAAATCAATATTAGATTTATATAATTCATAATTTCTTTTTAAGGGATCATATTCTTTATAGTTTATTAAATAATAATATTCTTTTTTAATAGAAGATAATCTAGCTGAAAATAAAAGAGACACCTCTTTTATTTTCTTTATATAGATATCTTTAGGCAATAATTTATTTATCTTATATAAGAATAAAGATAAATCATTAATTTTTTTAAGAGTAAAAAAATTAGCTACTTGATTAATAGCATGTACTCCTTTATCAGTTCTTCCACTACTATATATCTTTATATTATTTATATTTAAGATAATAGATAATGCTTTTTCTATTTCTTCTTCGACACTTCTTTTATCATTTTGAATCTGATAACCAAAAAAAGAAGATCCATCATATGAGAATGTTATTTTATAGTTATATTTGTTATCTTTATTCATATACTTTAATAAATATAATATCTTATATTAATCTTTTAAACATCCAATAGGAACAACTTTTATACCATCTTTTCTTGTATAAGCTATTTCTCCTCCACTAATAATCATTAGTAAATCTGGTTCTTTAATGTTTTGTTTTTTATCTTCTTTTGACTTAATTAATAAATCTTTAAGTTTTAAAAGATGTTTAGCCCCATAACTATAAAAATCTAAATAGTTGGAACTCCAAAGATAATATTAATAAAATCATCACAGCCTTGATAATAACAAGCAAAAATTGAAGCCGTAATCATTATTCCTCCTAAAAGAAGAACAAAGATAATTGCAAATAAATCGCGATATGTAAAATGAAGTGTCTTATAATGGCTTCTTTTTTTATATGGATCATATCCTCTTGCTTCCATTGCTATAGCAAGTTCATCACTTCTAGAAAAACAACTTACTAAAAGAGGAATAATTAAAGTAGTAATCGATCTTATTTTACTCATTAAAAAACCACGATTATAATCAACACCTCTACTTTTTTGAGCATTCATTATTCGGTTAGATTCATTTAAAAGAGTTGGAATAAATCTTAATGCTAAAGAAATAGTTAAAGATACTATTTGAGTAGGGAATTTTAAAAGCTTTAAAGGAGTTAAATACCATTCTAAAGCATAAGTTATATCCATTGGTAAAGTCGTTGAAGTTAAAATAATTGTTAAAGCAACCATTAAAACTAATCTTAAAATAATATGCCCAACATTAAGTAAGCCATCATAATATAAAGAATAACCATTTTCAAAAGTATGAATTAAATATTTTCCTTCATTTGGTATAAAAAACATAAATATAAGAAGGAAAATGAACATAATCCACATTGAAGATAAACTTTTAAAAAAAGAACGGAAAGAAACTTTACCAATTATCATAATTAAAGCGATAAAAAAGGTTAAAACTCCTAAAATAATAAATCTATTTGTATAATTTCCATATGGTAAAAATGTAACGACCATTAAAAGGATTAAACTAAATAGTTTAAAACGAGGGTCGAGTCGATGAATAATCGTATTATATGGAGAATATTTACCTAAAATATTGCTATTTGCCATATTTTTCTCCTATTTTATCGACTAATTCATCGATTGTATTTATATTAGTTATATCTTTATTAAAACCAAAATCAGCTAAATATCGTTTAAATTTATAAAAAGAAGGGATTTCTAAAGAAAAATTACTTAAATCTTTAGAATTAAAAAGTTCACTTGGAGTAACCATTTTTATAAAGCGAGAATCTTTTAAAACTACAACTTTTGAAGCATATTCCATTACTACATCCATATCATGAGTAACAATAATAATCGTTGTTCCTTTTTCATGAATCTTTTTAATTAAAGATAAAATTTCTTTTTTTCCATTTGGATCAAGTCCAACAGTTGGCTCATCTAAAACTAAAATTGAAGGGGATGAAGCAATAATTCCAGCAATAGCAACTCTTCTTTTTTCTCCTCCACTTATTTCAAAAGGACTTTTTTCATAATATGTATAATCAATTCCAACCTCATCTAATGCTTCGATAGCTCTTTTTTTAGCTTCTTCTTCACTTAAACCGAAATTTAAAGGTCCGAACATTACATCTTTAATAATTGTATCGCTAAAAAGTTGATATTCTGGAAATTGGAAAACCATTCCGACTTCTTTTCTTAAATGAGAAAATCTTTTAAGTTCTCTTTTTTTGATATTTTTTTCTTTTTTTAATCTTTTTATTATTTCTTTATCACCAGTTACATAATAATCTAAAACTTTTGTATAGCCGCTTGTAGGTAGTAAAAGACCATTTAAAGTTTGAACTAGAGTAGATTTACCACTTCCTGTATGACCAACTAAAGCGATAAAATCACCTTTTTCAATTGAAAAAGTAACCTCTTTTAAGGCGTCATAATGATTTGGGTCTTTTTTGTTATATATAAAAGATATGTTGTTAAAAGAGATTAAAGACATATATATTTAGCAAGTTCCTCAATAGTTTTTATATTTTCATCGATTTCAATACCTTTTGTTTTTAATTTATTTTTAATTTTTAAAACAAAAGGGATATCTAGATTAATTTTTTTCATTTCTTCTTCGTTTTCAAATACTTTTGAAGGAATATCGTTTTTATATATTTTTCCTTCATTTAAAACGATTACTCGATCACTAAGATAAGCTTCTTCAATATCGTGAGTAATTGAAATGACGGTTAAATCAGGATTTTCTTTTTTCATTCTTAAAATTAAGTTTCTTATTTCTTCAACTCCTTCAGGATCAAGCATTGAAGTTGCTTCATCAAAAATCATTATTTTTAAATTTAAAGCTAATATTCCAGCTATTGCAACTCTTTGTTTTTGGCCTCCACTTAATTCTTCTGGTTCTTTAGTTAAATAATTTTCCATTCCTACTTTTTTAGAATATTCTTTAACTATTTTTTTCATTTCCTCTTGTTTTATATTTCGATTTTCAAGACCAAAAGCAATATCGTCTTCTACGGTTGAACCAATAAATTGATTATCTGGATTTTGAAAGACAATTCCAATTTTATTTCTGATATTTTTAATATTTTTTTCATTTAATTCTTCATTATCAATATATATCTTTCCTTTATTAGGTTCTAAAATGTAGCTTAAAAGTTTAGCTAGTGTTGATTTACCACTACCGTTATGTCCAATAAGAGTAACATATTCTCCCTTGTTAATAGAAAAAGATACATTATTAAGTATCTTTTTCTCTTTTTCATAACTAAATGAAAGATTTTCGACCTTTATTACTTCTTGTTCCATTTTTAAAGTAAGTTAATTAATAATGCTAAATAGATAAATATTTAAAATATTTATCTTACTAATAATATTAATATTATTAGTCAGGTAATCATTATTACCTTATTTAGCATTATTTTCAACAAAAATAATGTATTTTTATATTAATATGTTTTTATACTTTTTAATTAATTTTTAACTTCTTAATTTACTAGATTATATTATTTCAATATTTTCCATACACCAGTCTTATCTGAACCACTACGTGTAATATATCCCTTTTCTTTTAAAGATTTTAAATAACGCTCAATAGTTCTTTTACTTTTGTTAATTAATAAGGCAAGTTTATCTGTTTTTAGTGTTGGATTATTTAAAAGTTCTTCAAGGATATCTTTTTCTATGTCGTTTACACCGACATTTACACCGACATTTACACCGACATATCTATTACTCGATACTAAGTAATTACAAAAAATTCACTATGGCTATAACTTTTAAAACACTTCTATTTATAGTTCTATTATCACTTCTACTACTTCTAGTTAAATTATATATATTAAAAATTCTAATACTCATAGTATTAGAATTAATAATTATTAATAATAAATAATATTCTTTTTAAAGAAGTTCTACTTCTTTATATCTTCCCTTATATTCTTCATAAACTATTCCTGCTAAATCAAATAGTTTTCTAGAAGCTCTAGTTTCTAAAGAATCATGGTATTTATCACTTAAATAGATAATTTTTTTAATACCGACTTGAATGATTGCTTTAGCGCATTCATTACAAGGAAAAAGAGTAACATATAAAGTACATCCCTTTAAAGACATATTATTTTTAGTATTTAAAATAGCGTTAAATTCAGCATGACATACATAAAGATATTTACTATCTAAATCTTCATTTTTTGCCCAACTAAGTTTATTTTCATCGAGTCCTTTAGGCATTCCATTATATCCAATTGAAACTACCTTTTTATCATCATCAACAATACATGCTCCGACTTGAGTTGAAGGATCTTTACTTCTTTTTTTACTTAAAAGGGCAATCCCCATAAAATATTCATCCCAAGTGATGATATCTTTTCTTCCTTCATTCATCGTTATTTTTCCTCTTTATTATTAAGTGATAATTTATCAAAATCTTTATCTTTTATATTCTCATCTTTTAAAAGAATAAATGAGATAATCGATGTTAAAAGTGATAATCCTTCTAAAACAACAACTAATATTGGATAAGCATTTAATTCATAAGTTGAATCTAAATTTGAATAATATGTCGAAAGAGTAAATAAAACTAAAATTAAAATCGATAGAACACATCCAAAAATATTAAAAATTAAATTATTTAATCGATAAGCATTATATTTTCGAATCATTCTAAAAGAATAAAGTAAGGAAAGAGAAATAAATACAGCGCTTAAAATATAAATAAAATATCCAACAAATCCTAAATAGAAACTTAATCCATTATTAGAATCTGAAAAATGTTCTAAAAGTTCGTTTAAATAAGAATGAATTGTATAATTTGATGCTCCTGAAATAATAATACGATAAGAAATTAAAACTAAAGCACCTAATCCTAAAAAAGATGAAACAATAAGTAAAATTCTTCTACTAATAACTATAAATTCTTTTACTACACTAGCTTTAAAAACATAATATCCACCAACTGCAACTAAATAAACTAAACAAATTATAATAAAAGCTAAAATAGTAGGAGAATACATTAAAACACTTGTATCTAATGAAATAGAAATCATTAAAGCCATTGAAACTAATAAATCAATTAAAACTAAAACATAATAATTATTTTTATAATCTCTTCGATTCATCTTATTAAGACCTTGAATTAAAACAAGTAAGAATAATCCTATTGAAGTTCCCATAAATCCTAATGTAAAGATAAACTGCAATATTGGAGCAAGACCATGAGCTATACCATTACCAATATAACCATAAGAAAAACCTTTAATGACGCTAGACCAATTATCAATTAAAAAATGATATGGATAAATTGCTCCTTCACTATTTGAAATAACTAAAGGTAAAAATGAAAAAATTGAACCAAGTAAAAGAATAAAAGCAGCCGAGATAAATGAAGCAATATGAAATATTTTTTCTACCTTTAACATCTTTTCAGCACTAATCTTACTTTTTTTAGAAGCAAAATCTTCGTTATATTCTCTAATTTTTTGCTTTTTTATATTTTTATATTCATCTTCATTTAATCTTTTAATTTTAGAATTAAAGACTCTTTGTTTAATTTCTTTTTGTTCTTTTAAATATTCTTCTTCATCAATTACATCAATATCAATTGTATTGATTGATTGAGTTTCACAAGCACTAACACTAGTAAAGCGATATCCACATTTAGGGCAGATTTTCGAATTAGCATTTGTAACCGCATTACATCTTGGACATCTAATATTATGATCGCTTAAAGAAGCGCCACAATCGATACAAAATTTCGCATTGTCATTATTTTCTTTACCGCAGTTTGGACATTTTTTCATATCTAACATTTACTCCTTTTCGTTTATCCATTTTTTCTTATCGTAATAAAACAGTTACAAATTCTGTTGAAGAAGAAACTAATTCTTCCCCAGAATATTTTCCCAATATTCTAACAATCATAATTATAAATTGACGGTCACTAGAAGAAGAATTCTCATGACGAGTTACAATAAGATTATTGTTTTCAACTCTTGCATCTACTTGAGAAGATGTATCACTAACTACAAATTCTACATTATATTCATCACTACTTACACTATTTCCATCATTATCTATAAATGAATAAGATAATGGGACACTAATTTCACTTCCGTTTAGGACAATATCTCCTTTAGATTCATCTGATAAACTAACATGATAAGAAGAATCAAAATATCTTTCATAATTAATTGATAAATTTAATTCTTTTTTACCTTGGACATTATATAAACAAGATGTATCAGTCAAATCGCAAACAATTGGTTCATCTTCATTATCTAAAGATTCGTTTAAAATAACTACTCGATAATTTTCTCTTTCTTCAAAAGGAATTGATAATAAATCTTGGCAGTTATAATAAATTCCTTCTAAAACTTCGCCATCAGAATAATGAATTTGATAAGTGCGAGGAGTAAAACCAACTCTTTGAGCTTCTTCATTTACATTCCCACTTTCTCCAACAAAATCATAAGAATTATAAAATTCAGTTAAATTTGGACAGTTAGCAAAAGCATTATCACCTAATTCTTTAACGCTTCTAGGAAGATTAAAAAGAGTTAAAGATTCACATCCATCAAAAGCATTTTCACCAATTCTTTCAAGCTCAGAAGGAGTATCCGAGAAAATAAAACTATCTAAAGAAATACATCCTTTAAAACAATCATCAGGAATTTCTTTAATAAAATGTGGAAAATTATTAATTTGAACAATATTTCTATTGTTTTGGAATGCGTTAGGAGAAATTGCGCTAACAGGAATTCCATTAATTATATAAGAAAGAGTAATTCTATTTGAATAAGTTGGGGTAGGATCATAATCAACGATTGTATAATAATCTCTTGCTTCAGTTGTTTGATAAGTAACACCATATTGATCAGTAACTACTAAAGCCGGAAGGAAGATTGGACTAGCTTCGATTGAATAATATCCACTGCAAGAGAAAGTAACTCCTTCTGAATCATCATCAACTGCTTTAAAGTCACTAACATTTCCATTAATTTGATAACCAGTAAAATCAAATTCATCCTCGCTACTTATTGGAAGAGTAACTTCATCCCAACTATAAAAAGTTAGTTGATAATCGCTATCAGCAATCGTTAAAAGTCTTGGTGTTAAGCCTATTTTTGCTTCATCAAATGTTGCGTTAGTTAATTTTGTTAAATTAATTAAATTAGGGGTATTTTCAAAGGCGTTATCACCAATATTTGTAACAAATTGGGGGATAGCTAAAGTTTCTAAAGATGTACAATCCTTAAAGGCATTTTCTCCAATATTTGAAAGAATACTACCATTTGAAAAAGTGAAAGATGTTAAAAAGTCGCAACTTTCAAAAGTAGATTCAGGGATAGTAGTAATATATTTAGGGAAATTTATAACTTGTTGAATTGATGAATCAAAGAAAACATCACTTTCAATCATGTTAACTGGCATTCCATCAATTTCATCAGAGAAAGTTACAATACTACTTTCAAAATCATAACCGACAATCGTATAACCGTTTCGATTATTTTTAGCATAAATTACACCATTATTAGTAATTGGCGCATCATCAACACTTGCTCCAACTCCTATCCCAATAAATATACAAATTAAAGAGACGGCTAAAGAGGATAAAGCGATAGTTAAGCCTTTTTTTGAGAATTTTAATTCTTTTTTTAGCTTAGGTCTAATTTCATCTAATAAATCATCAGCTTCATGATTTAAATAGGTTGATTCTAAAAATTCCTTTACCTCTAAAAGTTTGTCTTGCTCGGTCGTATTATCAATAATCTTTTTTAAGATAACTAATAAATAAGATAAAACAGATTTATGGTCTTTTATGCATTGAGCGATGATATCTTTAATATCAGAAATATCATCGAAATGATAAAGAATATCTATATAATATTGGAAGGAAGATTCCATCTTCGTTAAGATAGGAATAAAATTATCTTTGCTCAAATTTTCATCGATATAATCGGTATCAATATATCTAAAAGAACGATATAAAATACCTAAAATTAAAGAGATTGTATAAGTATAATCAATACCTTTATTTTTTTGGATTCTTAGATGTTTTAAAAGTTGTTCAACATCAGCATTATCTAAGTTTACTTCTAATTCTTTATATTCTACTTCTTCGATTATTTGATTTAATTCGTCTTTTAATTTTTGATCTCCAAGTTCAAAAGCAGCTTTAAAAAAAGAAGAAGAAATTATTGAATTTGAAGCTCTTTTTTCTAAATCGGAATAACTTTTAATATTAAATTTTATATAAAGTTTTGCTAAATAAACATAAGCGTTATTTTCATCTAAACTATAAGCTATTTCAATTTCTTTTTTAGCTTCTTCTTTTTTACCTTCTTTAAGTGAACTAAAAGCTTTGTCGCAATGAGACTTAGCCATCAATATATTTTTAGCGTTTAATGCGTTATTTATTGATTCATCGTTAATGGTAGTTTCATTAACTTCATTAACTATTGTTTCTTTAACTTCTTTTTTCTTCATTTTTACTTAATTTTAACCTTTATTTATATAATTCTTTTAAAATTTCGACCATTTTTTTCATTTGGGTTAGTGAAACAACTTCATATCTTCCATGAGGAGAAAAATCTCCTACCCCTAAATTAGGACAAGGTAAACCCATATAAGTAATCGTTGCTCCATCAGTTCCTCCTCTTATAGGAGTATAAGAAATTTTAACATTAGAATTTAAATATGCCTTATTAATTAAATTGATCGCTTTCATATCATTAATAAAATAATCAAACATATTACGATATTCATCGTGAATTTCTAAAATAAATTTAACTTTTGGGTTGTTGTATTTTTCTTTTAAAGTATTAACTATATTCTTTAAAATAATCTTTTTTTCTTCTAATAAAGATGAATCGTGATCTCTTAAAATAAAATTTAAATGGGCTTCTTCAACGTTTCCACTAAACTCAGTTAAATGAATAAAACCTTCTCTTTCTTCGGTTTTTTCAGGAACCATATCTTTAGGAAGAAGATTTATAAATTCGCTTCCTAATAAAGCAGCATTGACCATAATATTTTTAGCACTTCCTGGATGAATTCCAACTCCTTTAATAGTTAAAGATGCGCTTGCAGCATTAAAATTTTCATAATTTGCTTCATAAATTGAGCCGCCATCTAAAGTAAAAGCAACATCGCTATTCATTTTTTTAACATCAAAATGAAGTGCTCCTTTACCAATTTCTTCATCAGGAGTAAAACAAATTGCTAAATTATAATTAAATTCACCTTTATGGGATAAATAATATGATAAAAAAGTAAGAATTATTGCAATTCCAGCTTTATCATCTCCTCCTAAAAGGTGTTCTCCATCGGTATGAATTATATCTTCTCTGATTAATTCATTTAAAAACGGGAATTCTTTAGGATCAAGTGAATAATTTTCATTTAATTTAATAATTGAGCCATCATAATTATTAACAATTACTGGATTTTTTAATCCTCCTTTTAATTCAGGGGAAGTGTCCATATGAGCGATTAATCCGATGGTTATTTCTTTATTATTATCAACTTTAGCATAAACTAAGCCATATTCATCTTTATAAGCATTAGCTACATTTTCTGAATGTAAAATGTCAACTAATTTATCGGCAAACTCTAACTCTTTATCACTTGAAGGATAAGAAAGAGATGATTCATCACTCATCGTATCAAAAGCAATTAATTCTTTAAATAAAGTTACTATATCTTTCATTTTTTATTAACCTCGTTAAGTTTTAATAAGCAAAAAATACTAAATCAATTCGTGAAATAGAAAAATCGTATACTTTTTCTTCGTTATTTAAATTGACAGTTTTAAGCTCGTTTTCATATTCAATATTTAAATAAGGAATTGAAGAAATAGCTGAATCATCCTTTAATTTACCTAAAGATACTTCATCAATAGATAAATAATCGTTAGGCGCAACTAAAGGATAATTATCGGATTTAAAATCTAAAAATGATGAACGAAGATAAATTGAAGGAAAAGAAACAAGTGTTTCACTTTCATCATTTAAAGAGGAAATCATCGATTCATCGTATTCAAAATATAAATTTAAATATATACACACTTCATGATCATAATTAGAAGCAAAATTATCTTTATAAATTGAATAAATATCAACATAATAAAGAGATTTAAATTCATCTGCTATAGTGCTTTTAGCAAAATAAGATTCATCTTCACTATTTAAGGTAGAATAAACAGTAGCTAGATATTCTTCATTAGTCGACGAAACTCTATATTGATTAGTTACATCAACTCCATGTTTATAAATACGATAATTTGGCGTTATAAAAGAATAGACTAATACTAAGACGAGCCCAATTATAATTAAGAAACTTCCTACTCCTATCGATATATATTTAATTAATTTTGATTTTTTCTCTATTTCCATATTTTTTGTTAAATAAGTAATTATTAATATAATTACTTCAAATATTATATAATAGTTTCGAAATGTTAAAAAGAAGTTATCTTATAGATACTCACACTCATTTAGGATTAAAAGGATTAATTAAAGAGTGCGAAAATAATCTTATTTATTCATTCAATAATTATGATTTATCATTCATTTTAATATCTTTTGATATGGATGAATATAATGAGAAAAGTAATAATAATCTTTCTTTTGAAGAGTCTTTATTTTATTTAAAAAACTTTATATCTAGATTTAATGGAATGGGAATACTTATTTGGATTCCATATGGAAAAACTAAGATAAATATCCCTCTTTTAGAAAAATTTATAATCGAAAATAGAAGTAATATTTATGGATTAAAACTTCATCCTTATCAATCTAGAAAAACTGTTTTAACTAAAAGATTAAATCCTTATTTAGAAATCGCTAGAAAATATGATTTACCAATTTTAATTCATACTGCTTTAGATGAATTTTCTTATATTGATAGTGTTAAAGAACTTGCTTTAAAAAATAGCGATATTAATTTTATTGCTGCTCATTTAGAGTTAGGAAGTAATCACTTATATTCATTAAATTGTATTAAAGAAGTTAAAAATTTATATGGTGATACAGCCTGGGTTGATCCATCTTTATTAAAAGCTATTTTAAAAATGGGTTTAATCGATAAAATCTGTTTTGGAAGTGATACTCCAATTGATGGAAAAGATACTTTAAAAGAAGATATTTATCAAAAATATATCAATAATTTTTATAAATTAAAAAAGAGCGATTATGACAAAATAATGTATTTAAACGCTCTTAAGATATATAAAATTAAAAAAGAAAATTTATTAAATCGATATTTATGGGGCAAGTCCCACTATCTCCACAAGTAGGATTATTGCTACTTGAAGAAGAAATAAGTGAAATTACAATAATACAAATTATTATAATGAAAATGATTATAACTATAAAAATTATAATTCCTCTTTTAGTTTTCTTTTCTTTTTTTTCATCGAATTCATTTTCATCTATTAAATGAGGTTTATTATTTTCTAACATCTTCTTCTCCTTCTATTTTTTTATCTTCAAACATTAATTCTTTAGGTAAAAGCGCACCTTTAACTCCGCTTTTTAAAGATACATTTAAAGCAACTATCACGATTATATAATGAACAAAGGCAGTTAAAAATCCAGTTAATCCTCTAACTCCATAAATTACTTCGAAAGAATAATTTAATCGATACATAAAAATAAGTGAAGAAACTGGGATTTTAAAGAAAAAATAAGTTATAAACATCGAAGCGGCAATTAAATACAAATTATAATATTGATTTATTTTTCTATCTTTATATTTTCTTTTAAATAATAATATTGCCACATAAAAAATAATTGAAAGAATAAAAAATACTAAAGGAATAATTATTTTTAAAGTAGGAGTAAATTCATATTTAGTTGAACTAGTTGTATAAGAAAAAGTATCGTGAGTTAAAACAAATACTAAAACAAATACATCTAATAAAAGTAAAATAATTCCTAAAACAATTGGATATTTTCGATCAACTTTACATTTTTCTAATACTTTATAAACAAAATAAGGGATAAATCCTTGAATTATTGCAGGAATTGAGAATAAAAAGTCATATGGCCCGCCTTGAGGGAAAAGTAATGCCCCAAAAAAATCAACTGCAAAAGAAACAATTGTTCCATATAAAGGCCCTAAATAAAAGGAGGCAAAAAATATAACACTCATTGAGAAAGATATTTTTAAAAATGGGAGACCAAATAAATAAGGCAAAGAAAAAAATCTAGATAAAATAATACCTAAAGCTATAAATAAAGCGCTAAATGCTATTTTATATAGAACCGTCATCTTTCTCATATATCAAAAATTATCTTTTTAAAGCTTTTGCGATATTTCGATCAATATCTCTTTTTTTAATTGTTTCCCTTTTATCGTAAAGTTTTTTGCCCTTAGCAAGAGCAATTTCAATTTTACATCTTCCTTTTTTTAAATATACCTTAGTTGGAATAATTGTATAGCCATCTTTTTCAGTTTTGTTCTTTAATTTTAGAATTTCTTTTTTATGTAATAAAAGTCTTCTGCTTCTTAAAGGGTCATGATTAAAAACGCTACTTTTTTCATAAATAGCGATATTAGAATTTAATAAAAAAGCTTCATTATTGCGAATTAATACATATGAATCATCAATATTTATTTTATTATTTCTAATTGATTTTATTTCGCTTCCTTTAAGTTCAATTCCACATTCAAGAAAATCACTTAAAAAATAATTAAAATGATCTTTTCTATTATTACAAACAATTTTAATTCTTTCTAATTTTTCCACGTGTAAATTATTTTCCTCGATAATATTCGATAGTTAAATCTAAAGCATATTCAAAATCATAATCGTGACGATAGCCTAATTCATTTTCAATTTTACTTGTATCTACAGCATATTTGCGATCATGAATCTTTCTAGCTTCAACAAAACGAATAAGTGATTCTTTCTTTCTTAATTTTTGAAGAATAAATTTAATAAGTTCTAAATTTTGATGAGGCTCGTGAGAAGAAACATTATAAGCTTCGCCATTTTTACCTTTTTTAATAATTAAATCAATCGCTTTACAATGATCTAAAACGAAAAACCAATCACGAATATTATTTCCATCACCAAATACAGGAATTTCCATATTATTTAAAGCTCTATTTATAACAAGTGGAATTAATTTATCACTAGCTTGATATCTTCCAAAATTATTAGTTGAACGAGAAATAGTCATATTTAAGCCATGTACTTTATGATACATAAAAAGAAATTCTTCAGCTTGAGCTTTACTTAAAGCATATGGATTTTTAGGATTAAATGGGTCATTTTCACTAAATTTTTTCTTACTATCTAAAGGTAAATCACCATAAATTTCATCGGTAGAAACTTGATGAAATCTTTTAACGTTATATTTTAAAGAAAGAGAAGCAAGATTAATTACTCCTAAAACATTACTTTTAAAGAAAGTTGCTTCATCAAGAAATGATTTATCAACACTTGTTTCAGCAGCAAAATTAACGACATAATCAAATTTTTCTTTTCTAAATACTTTCTCTAAAAATTCTAAATTTGCTATATCACCTTTATAAAATTTAAAGTTAGAAAAATGTTTGAATTCATCAAGTATTCTTCTATTTGCTGCGTAAGTAATTTTATCTAAAACAACTACTTCGTCTTCTTTATATTTACCTAAAAAGAATTTAGTAAAATTAACTCCGATAAAACCTAATCCACCTGTGATTAATACTTTCATTTTGTTTCCTCTTTTTTAAAAATAAAAATAATCTTTTCTTTCGTTTTTATATTATAAACTAGTTAACTTATTAAAGATACTTAATAATATTTTAATAAAAAGAAAAGATTATTTTATATAAATTTAGTAATTTTTAATTCTTTTTTATAAATAAAGTTAAGGCATTCATACAAACAGTTACACTACTTAAAGCCATTAACATTGAGCAATACATTGGTTCTAAAACAAAACCTAATATCGCAAACACCCCAGCTGCGACCGGAATAAAAATGACGTTATATATAAATGCCCGGAAAAGATTAAATGAAATATTATTTCTGATTCTTTTTGAGATATTTAAAATTTTAAAAATATCAGTCAAAGATGATCTCATCAAAATAAATTCGGCACTAGCTAAAGCAATATCACTTCCTTTTGCAACTGCTACACCTACATCACTTCTAGTTAACGCAATTGAATCATTTACACCATCTCCAACCATCATTACTTTATAGCCTTCATTTTGAAGTTTGATAATTTCCTTATCTTTTTCGGTTGGTTTAACTTCACTTATAACTTCATCAATTCCAACTTCTTTAGCAATATAAGAAGCAATATTTTTATTATCACCAGTTAAAAGAACAATCTTTTTAAATCTTGTTTTGGCTTCTTTAATAAACTCTTTACTTTCTTTTTTTAGTTTATCTTTTAAATAATAAAAACCATAAATATCGCCATTTTTATTATAAACACAAATTGGTATTTCTCCTTTAAATGATCGCTTATCAACTTCTTTTAATATCTCTTCATTTAAAGAGACGATATCTTTAGCATAATTTAAATTAGTTATATAAATAACTTCGTCTTTAAAAGTAGCTTTAATTCCGGCTCCTGGAAGAGTTTCATTCATCATAAAACTAGAATTTAAAGAAGTAACTTCACTTTTTAATCTTAAAGTAATAGCTTTAGCAATCGGATGTTCACTATAAGACTCCATTGTATAAATTTTAGATTTTAAATCTTCATCTAAATCTTTAATAAATCTTTCATAAGATACAGTTAATTCACCCTCAGTAATAGTATTTGTTTTATCTAAAACTAAACAATCAATATCTTTAACTTTTTCAATTCCATCACTTTTTTGAACTAAAACATAATTTTTACTAAAAACTGATGAGCCAACGAGTAATGAAATTGGAGTAGCAAGACCTAAAGCACAAGGACAAGAAATAACTAAAACCCCTACTCCAAAAGTAAATGCTTCATCAAATCCGTTTAAAAAGTGAGATGAAGTAATAATAACTCCGTTTTCATTACCGATTGTATATCCTAAAATTAACCAAATAATAAATACTAAAGTGGCTATAGCCATTACAGATGGAACAAATATTTTGGCAACCTTATCAACCTTTTGAGTTAATGGAGTTTTCATATTACTAGCTTCACTAACTAAAGAGGCAATTTTATTTAAAACGTTATCTTTTTTGTTTTTATTAACTAATATTTTTAAAGGAGCTTCTTTATTTACACTACCTCCAACAACATTATCATCTTCTTTTTTAAATATAGGCAAAGATTCTCCACTTATAATTGATTCATCAACGCTACTTTTCCCACTTAAAACAATTCCATCACAAGGAATAGTTTCACCTGGTTTAACAACTAAAATATCATTTAATTTAACTAATTTAGTAGGTGTATCAACAATTTCATTATTAATTAATACATGGGCTGTTTTAGGTCTTAAAGCTAAAAGTGCTCGAATAGTTGATTTAGCTTTATTTTTAGATAAATCTTCAATATATTTTCCTAATGAAACAACAACTAAAACCATGGCCGCACTATCTAAATATAAATGGAAATGCTCAAAAGAATACATCGAAGGATGAACAATAACATTAATTGTTAAATAAATAGAATAAACAAAAGAAAAGAAACTACCTAAAAATACGAGAGAATCCATATTAAAAGATAGTTTTATAATCGATAAAAATCCGTTTTTATAATATTCAAAAAACATTATAACTATAATGATTGTAATAACATATTGAACAACATTTGAAATAATAAAAGGGCTCTCTTTAACAATATCTGGAAAAATAGAAGAATACATTCCTCCCATTCCAAAAAACAATAATGGGACTAAAAGAATAAAACCGATAATAATTTTAATTAATTTTTTGTAATCTTTTTTATTTTCATAGATTGATTCTTCATCAAAATCATCGCTTAATTCGTAACCAGCATCATGAACCGCTTTAAAAATTTTAGAAGTATCAACTTTATCATCAAAAACAATTTTTGCACTATTAGTCATTAAATTAACTTCGCAAGATTTAACACCTTCAACTTTTTTTGCAGCATTTTCAACATTTATTTTACAAGCTGCACAGTGCATATTTTTAACGCTATATTCTTTTTCCATATTTTTCTTTTTTTAAGAAAATAATATTAATTTGATGAATTTTTATTATTTGAGGCGATAATTTTTAATCGATGATAAACATCAAGCATTCGATCTAATTTTGAAGTATCTGTTAAATCAATCGGGGTAGTTAATCTTCCTTCGATTTGTTCAAGAGGAATATTTTGCTTTTTTGCAGCTTCTTTTAGCCCAATTTTCATCATTTTTTGCATAAATTTATTCATTTTTGAATAATCCATTCCTCCAGGAAGAAGATAAAATCTAACGTGATAATAATTTAATCCATTAATTGTGATTACATTTTCTTTTTTATCATCCGTAATTGGTTCAATTCCTGTACAAAAAACAAAAATATTTTTCTCTTGAAACTTATCGTAATGTTTAAAAAATTTATCTAATCCAACAATCTTATTATTTCTTAAAGGCCCTCCATAAAAAATATATTCGACGTCTTTTGTCATTTTAGCCTTAAATTTACCAATTTCTACTACTTCACTTTCTGGAATTCTTCGATTTAAAGAATCAACATATTTTTTAGTAAATCCAGTATTTGATTTATAAACAATTAAACTATCCATACAGAAAATATTATAACTAAAAAATAATGAAAAGTTAGATAAATAGATTAATTAGCAATGGCTAACATAATTAACTTTAATTTATTTAAGAAAAATTTTCAAATGTCATGCTTTTATCTATTGACAGTTGAATAGTTGTTCAACTATTATATGTATAGTGATGGAGGATTTTAAATGGAAAATAAAGAAATTAAAACAAATCAACCTACAAGAAAAATTAAAGATGAAGAAATTTATGATCTTTCTGATTTTTTTAAAGTCTTAGGTGATTCAACTAGATTAAAGATCCTCTGGGCTTTAGATAGGAACGAGATGACCGTTACCGATTTATGTTCCTTGCTTGGTATGACAAAAAGCGCTATCTCACACCAATTAAAGGTATTAAAAGATAATAAATTAGTAAATTATCGCAAAGTTGGCAAAAATGTAATTTATGAACTTGATGATTTACACATCTCAACAATTATCGAAACAGCACAAATTCACTTAAAAGAAGGGAGATAGTTTATGGAAAGAATCTATGTTGTTAAAGGTTTAGACTGTGCTAATTGCGCAAGAGAATTTGAAGAAAAAGTATCAAAAATTTCGGGAGTTACAAAGGCAACTTTGAACTTTATGGCTGAAAAATTAATCGTTAATTTAGAAAACGATGTAGAAAACGAAATTTTAAAACTTGCTGAAAATTTTGAAGATGGTTTAAAACTTAAAAGAATTAAATAATCTTTAAATTTCGTGGGGGATAAATATATGTCTAAAAAAGAAAAATATGATATTTTTGCGATAATTTTCGGAGTTGTCGTAACTATACCAATGCTTATATTAACATTTACTATTGCTGAAGATAAGTTAGGGCCAAGCGATGTAAAAACACTTATTATTTTACCTCTTTCTTTACTTGCTTATTTATTGCTTATTTATGATTTTTTAGTTAAAACCTTTAAAAATTTTAAGAAAAAAAGATTTTTTGATGAAATTACTTTAACTTTAATTGCTTCACTTGTTGCATTTATCGTTGGAGAATATGTCGAAGGTTTAGCTGTTGTTGTCTTTTTCCAAATAGGTGAAAAATTCGAAGATTATGCTGTTAATAAATCTAGAAAATCTATTAAAGAGGTTTTGGATATCCGTTCAGATAAAGCTACTTTATATTTAGAAAATGGCATAGAAAAAATCGTTGATCCTTACGACGTTAATGTAAATGATTTAATCATTGTAAAAAGTGGCGAAAGAATTCCGCTTGATGGAGTAGTTTTTAAAGGCAACTCATTCTTAGATACTTCTTCTTTAACTGGTGAATCAGTTCCAAGAAGGGCTAAAGAAGGTGATACTGTTTTGAGCGGTGTTATCAATAAAGGTTCACCTTTGATTATTAAAGTTACAAAACCTTTTTATGATTCAACTGTTTCAAAAATTATGGATATGGTTGAAAATGCAACCAATACTAAAACTCAAAATGAAAAATTTATTACAAAATTTTCAAAATATTACACACCTATCGTATTAATTTTGGCTTTATTAATTGCAATAATTACTCCATTTTTTGGTGATTATGCCTCTATTGATTCTTGGTCAAATTCATTCTTTAATGCCGCTTCACTTTTAGTCGTTTCTTGTCCATGTGCACTTGTTTTATCAGTTCCTATGGCTTACTTTGTTGGAATTGGTGAAGCTAGCAAAATAAAAATGCTTATTAAAGGCAGTGTTTATTTAGAAGATTTAGCTAAATTAGACACCGTTATTTTAGATAAAACAGGTACGATAACAAAAGGTAATTTCGTTTTAACAGATATTATTCCAGTTGATGAAAGCGTTTCAAAAGATGAAATTTTAAAACTTGCTAGAATTGCTGAATATAACTCTTTACATCCAATCGCTTTATCAATTATTGGAAATAATAAAAATGATATTGATATAAGCGAATGGAAAAATGAAGAATCAATTGATGGAGAAGGTATAAAAGGCGAATATAAAGGGAAGATTTTACTTGCTGGAAATAGCAAATTACTCGATAGATTTAATATTCCTTATATTAAAAATGATGAAATCGGAACAATTGTTTATATCGCTTATAATAATAAATTCTTAGGATCAATGGTTATTAAAGATGAAATTAAGGAAGACAGTGAATTTGCTTTAAAAGAATTTAAGAAGTTAGGAATTAAAAATACGTTTATGTTAACCGGCGATAATCTTGAAACTGCTTCTTATGTCGCAAAAAAATGTAATATTGAAAATGTAAAAGCAAATCTTTTACCTTTAGATAAGGTCGATGAAGTTAAAAAGATAAAAGGTGATAAAAACAATAAAATGGTTGCTTTTGCTGGTGATGGAGTTAATGATGCTCCTTCAATGTCAATAGTTGATTTAGGAATTTCAATGGGTGGAATTGGAAGCGATGCAGCTATTGAAGCAAGTGATATTGTTATTATGGATGATAAGCTTTCAACCTTAACAAAAGGGAAAAGAATTGCAAAAAGAACATTAAATACAGTTTATATTAATATAGTCTTTGCAATATTAATTAAATTATTAGCTGTAATAATTGCTACATTAAATATTATTCCTTCTTATATTATGTGGATTGCTATTTTTGCTGATGTAGGAGTTACATTCCTTTGTGTTTGTCATTCTTTGACCTTAATGATACATAAAAAGAGATAAAAGTATTATACTAGACTATCTAGTATTCAAAACTAAAAAATTAAAAAAGTCCTTATTATTGGGCTTTTTTCTTTTGACTTTAATATTTAAAGGGTTTATATTATGTTGATGAAGATTGTAACGAAAAATTACTTTTTTAAGGTTAAAATATATGAAATTTAAAAGGACTAAACTATTATTTTGTTCACTATTTATCGGATTAAGTGCTCTTTCTAGCTCTTTGAATATTAAAAACAATAATGAACATATATCAAATGACGAAACTTCAATTAAAGAAGAAATTTTTAGTGATGAAAAAGAAGAAAACGATTTAATTAAAGAAAAATTTTTATCAAATTTAAATTCAAATTCAATCTATGATTTTGATTCATCTTCTTATATTGCCTTAATTGATCCTAAAACTTATCAAAAAATAAATTTAGATATTAATTATGGAAATATAACTTTTTTAGATTCATCTTCTGTTTCATATAACATTTCTTTTTCTTATGTTGATAAAAATAATAAAAAGTCAGATTTATTATTAAATAATACTTCCTCTACTTTATCGACCATTAAAAATAAAGAAGAACTATATTATTTAAATCAAAAAGATGAATTAAAAACATTATTTAATTATGAAACTTTAACAAATAAAGATGATTCATCTTTAAAATCAATCTCTTTTAAAGATAATAATTTATCAATCTCTAATCTTTTTAATGAAATATTTTCTACAATTAAAAATTCAACTATTTATAAAAATGATTTTTTAAATGAATATATCTTTAAAAATGATATTTACAATATAAATATTGATCAATCAACCTATAATTTAAAATCAATTTCAACAAATTCTTTATCAAAAAGTTTAAATTTTGAAATTGATTTTAAATTTATTAATAAAAATAAAGAAAAAGCAACTTTTTCATCCTTAATTAATGAGGAAAATCCAGCAGATTTAATAACAACTCTAACTAAATTATTAAATAATTCTAATTTTAAAACAGTTTTTGATTTTAAAATTGATCCAATAAAAGAAGATAATTCTTCTTCATCTATAAAAACTAAATCAAATTCTTTATTAGATAAATCTTATCATTTTAAAGGCGATATAAATGTTGATTATAAAAATCATGATTTATTAGATAATGGGAAAGTCGAATTAAATTTACTTCATTATACAAATAAAGATTTATCAAATGATTTATCTTTAAGATATCAAGATACTTCAATTTATTTTAGAAGTGGATCTTTAATTAAAGGTAAAATAAAAGAAGAGACAGTATTAAGTTTAGTTGATGTAGTTTCTTTAATTACTAATGACACATCTTTTACTAGATTAGTTAATAATCCATTAAATAATTTAATTAATAATGATACATTTTTAAAAATAACTAACGCTGATTTATCTTCTTTTAATCTAGATAATCTAGATGAATATATTAAAGAGTTAAATATCAGAAATAATTTAATTACTTTAAAAGTAGATAGTGCTTTATTTAATTTGCCTTCTTTTATATTTACTTTAAAAGTTGGATTACAAAATTTAAAACTAAAAACGATTGAAATAAGTGATTTTAAAATAAATGACGAAGCTTTATTAAATGGAAATATGAGATTTATTGAAAATTCATCATTTATTAATTTAAATGAAGAAGATTATCCTTCCTATGATTTTGCTCCTTCTTTAATCACTTCACTATATAAATTAGTTGATGAAAAAAGATTAGGAGGAAGACTCTCTTTAAGTGTAAAAAATAAAATAAAAGAAAATACTTTTAATTTTGTTTCAAATATTGATGCTGATTTATCTTCTTTAGATTTAAATGATCCTATATCTATAAAAAACTTAAATTTAGCTTTAATTAATCCAAGTTTTTCTAATACTTTTAATGGCAATAACACTTTTGAGTTACCTATTAAAATAAATAAAATAAATATACAAAAAGATAGTCAAAATAAAAATGCTTTCTTTATTGATGGATCTATTGGAAAAAATGATTTTTTACCTTTAAAACTAAAATTTAATGATAATTTATTTAATAGTGAGAATGATTCATCTTCAACAATAAAAAATATATTAGAAAAATTAGGAGTAGATACTGATAAATTAGTAAACTCTTTTGATTTATCTTCAATTATTAATAAAATTTCCTCCTATATTGATGAAGTTTTAATTAATCCGAGTTTAAAATCAGATTTAAAAAAGGTTATAAATGATTATTCTTTATCACATTTAGAAAATATTATATCTATTTTTAATGATGGAGATTTTTTAGAAATAAGAATAAACGTCGATTATTTATTTAATGAAGATTTATCTATTAAGGGTGAAAATAATGAAATTTATAAAGACCAAATTTCATTATTTTATAATATAAATCGTAATAAATTTCAGGGATTATATTTAAATATTAATGATTCAGTCAATAATATCGAACTTTTATATAATTATGATTATTATAATTATTTAGAATTTATTGATAAAAATGAAGAAAATAATTATTTAGATGTAAATGATATATTATCTAGTTTAAATCCATTTATTAATAATCCCCCTTCTTTTACTTTAAATAATATTTATGATGTAGATGTTAAAAATATCGATCCTAGTATCGATATTAATAATGTTAAATTAGGTATTAAAAAAGATGAAGAAACTAATGATATTTATAGTGAAGGAATGTTTAATATCAATATAGATAATAATACTAATTTAGATTTTAAATTTATTTATGATGATAAAGAATTTAATGATGAATATTTTACTTTAGGATATAGTGATGGAAAGATTATTTATAATGAAGCCAACGAGGGAATAAAAATACCTGAAGGTCAACTTCAAGCGGAAATTAGGTTAAATAATATGAAAACTCCGCTTCATACAATTACTAAAACTTCTTCTCCTTTTAATGTTTTATCAGAATTTTTAAATATAAGCGATGAGAATGTTTTAGCTCCATTTAGAGATTCTTTTTCATCTATTTTGGATCAATTATTTACTCAAAATATTCCTTTATTTAATTTGATTTCAAATGGCGAATATTTAAAACTTTTAGATAAAGAAATATTCCCTTCATATAATCTTGATATTAAAGAAAATAGCGATAATACTAAAATAGTTGATTTATCTATCGAAATAAATCCTAAATATATAAATGACGAAAATAGTGAATTAATTAATAAAGAAAATGTAAAAATAGAGGCAAGAATAAATTTAAATCAAGCTAATTCAATTATTTTCGATTCTTTATTAATTGATGCTACTAATTCTTCTATTTTTAATATCGAAAATTTCTACTTAAAATTAACTAATAGTGGAGAATTTGTTAAAAATAGTGAAAATGAATTCTATCTTTTAGATACATTTACAAAATATAGCGAATCTAATAAATCTGATTTTGTTAATATTGACGATTGTGTTACTTTAGCTAAGTTAGGTTTAAGCACAACCGAACAACACTATTTTGAATTAGAAGGTGTTTTAGATTTAAGTGCATCATTTTTATCATTAAATGTTGATTTATCAGGAGCTATTCCTCAAAAATACGTCAATGCAAAAATCGAACTTATTAAGCCAGAGGGAGAAAAATTATATTCTCAAACGAGGGCTCATTTAACATTAAGAAATTATGGTTCTTCTACAATTATTGATTCTAACGATAATTTTGTTGAATATTTTACTGAACGATTAGACTTAGGAGCAAATGGTTATCAAGAAATTTGCTATATTGTTAAAACAAAAGGTTATTATCATGAAGAAAGCCAAAATTTAGTAAAAGGTCCTGAACTAGTTGAGACAGTTTATACTACTTCTTCAGAAGTTGTTAATAATTTATTTACTAAATATCCTTCTGATCAATATCAAATAACAGGCCAAAATATATTGCCTTCAGAAACGGAAACTTACTTTAATAAAAATGATGCTGAAAATCGTGCTAGTGAACTAAAGAATAAATATAACGATAATAATGTCGCAAGAGTTGAAAGCGAAGGATTCATAATCAAAAGGTATAAAGTTTATATTTCACAAAGATATGACGTTACTATAACCACCAAGGCTATTTATGAAACAATTCCTGCTCATAATGAATTCGAACAAACAATTTATAAGGTTACTCAAGATGAAATGCTAGGAAATGGTGGTTTAAATTTAATCTATTACCTCCTTGATTTAAGCATTATTGAAGAACTCGATTTATCTTTAGCTAAAGCTTCTCATGAAGATATAATGGCAATAATTTATTACAACGTATTTAATAGTGAAACTTCTGGAAATGAAGGAAATTCGGAATTAGATTTATTTGCTTGTTTAAATCAATTTGAAGTAAATAATACTAATTTTTCTATGAATGTTGATTTGGGAAAATTAATAAATTATGACGATATTTTAGGTTTAAAAATAGACTTAACATATAACGAAAATAAATTAACCAATCTAAATATTTATGGAAATGGTGAAGAAAATACAATTTTGAATGGTCTTGGAGGATTAATTTCAGCTTCTGTTTCTCTAAATATAAAATTAGTAGATAATCCTGTTGGAATGGATAGATATGATAATTTTATTAATGCAATTCATCTATATGAACAAACAAATAATTTAGATTACTTTGTAATAGAAAATTACGAAAATAAAGAGGCTACAATTTTAATTTTAGGTTTAATACCTACAAGTTTAGATGGCCAAACACCTGTAACGAACAATACTCAACTAACCTTAAAATTATATAGTTATAATGATGACGAAATTACCAAAGGTTTAATTTACGGATTAAATTAAAAACTAGCAAATATTTACTTAATATTTACTAGTTTTATCATAGCTTACACGTGGAAATTAAATTATTCGATAATTTTTGCAAGTCCACCTTCGCTTGTTTCTTTATATTGAGGATTTAAATCATCTCCTGTTGCTTTCATTGCCTTTAAAACATCATCAAAAGAAACTTTATTTTTTCTTAAAGGGGCAATATTTTTGGCATATAAATAAGCGGCTTCGCTTCTTAATACACCTACGCCATTTCTTTCAATACATGGAATTTGAACATATCCTTTTACAGGATCACAAGTTAAACCTAAAAAGTGTTCTAAAGCAGCTTCACTAGCGTATTCTATTTGATAAATTGATAAATCATTTAAATAAGCTAAGATTGCTGCCCCCATTGCACTTGCAACTCCTATTTCAGCTTGACAGCCACTTACAGCACCACTTATCGAAGCATTTTCTTTAGCTAAAAGAGCAAAAATACCACCAATTTTTAAAGAGTCTATTAATTTATCCTCTTTAAAATTTAATATATTTTTATAATAAAACATAATCGAAGGAATAATACCCGCACTTCCACAAGTAGGAGCAGTTACAATCATTTTTCCACTCGCATTTTCTTCAGCTACACTATAAGCAAAAGAAGTAAGAAGCATCTCTTTCTTTTCACCTTCATCATCAATATTTAAACTATTTTTATATAATTCTTTAGCAACTCTTTTAAGATGTAGACTTCCTGGAAGATATTCTTCATCACTATTTAAACCATTATAAACACTATCTAACATCTTATTTAAAATATCTTTTAAATAAGAATTAATATCTTTTTCTTCATATTTATCAACAACTTCTTTTAAATCTAATATATTATTATCTTTAACATATTTTTTAATCTCATCAAATGAAGAAAAAGGATAGATATAATCATTTTTAAAGATATAAACTTCACAACTATTTTTAGAAGTTAAATCATCTTCTTTAATAACATCTTTTCTAATCTCTCCTCCTCCAATAGAGAAATATAATTCACTTTTAATAATTTTATTATCTTTATTAAAAGCTTCAAATTTCATTGTATTTGGATGTAATAATTTATTAAAAGGAGTAGATATATCAAAAACAACCTTATTTAAAGGAAAATCTAGATGATTTTCCTTTAAAACATCTAATATAATTTTATCAGTTAAATGTCCTTTACCTGTTAAAGCAAGTGAACCATAAAGCGTAATATAAATAAAAGATAAATCTTTTAAAAGATTATCTTTTTTTAAAGATTCAATAAATTCTTTACAAGCTTTATAAGGCCCAATTGTATGCGATGAAGATGGTCCTGGACCAACAATATAAACATTTTTAATCGACTTTAACATAAAATAAATAATATTAAAAAGAAACTAACTCTTCTAAAGGAATATTATATCCTTCTGAAATACGATATAAAACTTTTAAGGTTGGATTTTTTCTCCCGTTTTCTAAATCTGAAAGATAGTGAGTATTTACTTCACAAATTAAAGAAGCTTCTTCTTGAGTCAATTCTCTTTCAATTCTTAAATTTCTTATATGTTTGCCAAAATCCTCTAATAATCTTTTTTCAATTTCTTCCTTAGTTAATTCTTTCATATCTTTTTTCTTCCTTTATACTTATATTTATTTTAATTAAATTTTTATTAAATTAATCTTTAAATCTCTCACCCATTTCTCTTATTTTTATAACTAGATGATTAATATTAGATTTAGAAATATTTTTACCTAGTTTTTCCCCTAATAAAAAAGAAAGTTCATTATAAGATGCTTCAGGATATTCTTTTCTTAAATAACAAAGCTCTCTTACTTTTTCATTAGCGACATTTTTTATACCGAGTTTTTTATCAATTAGATTAATCGTATTAATTAATTCTTCGCTATTTTTAATAACTTTTTTATAGTTGTAGATATCTAAATTTTCTTGACGATTAACGTTATTTGAAACATCTCTATCAAGTCGATATCCTTCATAAATTAAAGAAGATTGATTAGCATCCATATACGCTAAAAAAGATGCTATTTGATCACTTCTTTTTAAATATAAAACATAATTATTACGTCTTTTTATCATCTTAAAATCAAAAGGATATACTTTAATCTTATTTTTAATTAAAGAAAGAATATTTGATGAAAATTTTTCATCATGAGTATATATTTCAAAATGATAATTACTGCTTTTAGGATTAGAACATGATCCACTTACTAAAAATAATCCAATAATATATCCTCTTACTTTCTTTTCACTATTAATTAATAGATAAGGTATTTTATCATCAAGTGATGATAAAAATAATTTATCTATTAATTCATCAATATTAGATAAAACATTTATTAAATATTCATAAGATTTATTAAATCTCATATTTTTACGATAAGAAAATGATAATTTAATATCTTTAAATACTTCTTTAAGTAATTTATAGATAAATTTAGCTATTTTAGCATTTTCAGTTTTAATAATTATTCTTTCATTATTTTTAGATAAAATAAGTTCTCCGTTACATTTTAAAAAAGAGGCTAAAATAGAAATAGCCATATCTAAAGGATAAGAAAGCGAAGTTAATTCTTCTTTTATTTCTTTAGAAAAAGATTCTTTTTTAATTTCGTTTGTATTGATATTTTTGACACTATTCATATTTTTTATATATTAATATCTATATTTTACTTAAAAATTATTAATTTTTTTAATATATTCATAAAATTCTAAATAAGAAGAGGCTTTAAAACAATAATCAATATTTTCGATATTAATTCTTTTGCGCATTAAAAAAATAGTTCCTAAAATAGAAGCATTTTTACTAGCTAAAGCATCATAAAATGTGTCTCCTACCATCATCATCTCATCATTTTTAAGATTATATTTTTCTTTTAAATAATTAATTGCTTCAGGAGATGGTTTAGGAGGAAAAGAAGAATCACAGGTTATTAAATCTTTAAAATATTTTCTTAGATGAAATTTTTTTAAACAATATTCAGTCATTTCAAGTGTTTTAGCGGTTAAAACACATAAAATAATTCCTTCTTCATATAATTTTTTTATTACTTTTTTAGAAAAAGGAAAGATAGATAAGTCAGTATCATAATATTTTTTTGTTCGTTCACGATATTCTCTTTTAATAAATTCTTTATCCTCATAATCTTTAAAAGCATCGTTTATCGCATAAGAAAGAGGAGGTCCACTATATTCAGCGATTTTTTCTTTATTAAAGGTTTCTCCACTTTTATATAAAGAAAATAATTCTTCCCATGTTTTAATTAAAATTAAATCGGAATCGATGATTGTACCATCCATATCAAAAATAAGCAGTTTAATCATCGTTTTCCTCAGTTATTGAAATCTCTTTTACATCATTTTCTTCATTATAGTTTTTATACCATAAAAGTCTATTTTTCTTGATATAGAAATTATTAAAAACCGCTAAAGCAACAATTAATAATCCTCCACCAATCATTATATAAGAAGTGATTTCACTAGTTGCATAATAATCAGCCTCTGTTCTTAAAGGCTCTAAAATAGCTCTAGTTACTCCATACCAAATTAAATATCCACCTAAAAGTGAACCATCAGAATGATATTTTCCAAGCAATTTTCTTATTAAATATTCTAAGATAAAATAACCTGCTAAATTTGATAAGAATTCAACAAAGAATAAAGGAACATAGAATTTACCATTTTCTAAATAATAATGTAGGGCAGTTTCTCCAATTAACGAAACACCATCAACTTCAGTACTTAAAATTGATCCGTGTTGGAAATACATATTATTTTTTATCCATGTAGGTAAAAATTCCCAATAAGAAATATCAACTAATTGACCATAAACTTCATTATTAAAGAAATTACCAATTCTTCCTAATGCTTGAGCAAATAATATTGAAGGGATAATAATATCAATTGCTTTTAATAAAGAAAAATTCTTATATTGGCTTCTTTTCATTCCATATTTAACAACTAAAACTTGGGCAACACCAGCAATTATACCTAAAACTGCTCCTCCCATAATTCCTAATCCGCCCATTCTAAAGTTAAATATATTTACCCAGTTAGCACCAGCAAAATCAGTTGATCCACTACTTACACTTAAAATAACATACCAAATTCTTGCTCCAATTACTCCTGAAGGGAAAGCAATTAAAAATGTATTTGTAATTAAATCATGCTTACCATAAATCTTATATAATTTATAATCACAAACATATAAGACTAAACAAGCACCAGATAAAATAAATAATGCGTATAAATAAATAGTTAAACCATCAGTATAATTATCATAATATTTATAAATATTGACTAATTTAATTCCTTTTGCACCAATATAGATCGCATTTGCTAAAGGATATTCTAAATAAGGAGCATTACCTTCTCCCCATAAAAAGAAAAATACTATTGTTAAGGCTAAAGAAAAACCTAGTGCCATAGTCGTATATTTTCTTTTTATCTCAAATTTTTCGATATATAACTTAATAAATAAAGAATAAATAAATGCCATTAAAGAGATAGCAAATAATATACCAAATAAATAGACCATTACTTGGTGGTACCATTTTAAAGTTATATTATTAGTTTCTAAATAAATAGATGTATTTGGATCTAAATAGAATGCTAAATTTAATAAAACAAAACCAAGAATAAAAGCAAGGGTAGGTATTCCTAGTTTTATTAAATTTTTCTTTATTAAATCGATAAATGATTCATATTTTGATTCATTTTTCTTAATAAAATATAAAAATACGATGCTAGTGATTAGTCCTCCAAATGTAAGAACTAATCCGATATAATAAGTAATCTCATATCCAATCATAACTTATTTTCCCCTTTAAAATAATTTTAATATAACTACACTTCTTTGTCTTTTTCTAATATAGGTTTTAAATACTCTCCAGTATAAGAAACTTTACTTTTTATAATTTCTTCAGGAGTTCCCTTAGCGATAATTTTTCCTCCCTTATCTCCTCCATCTGGACCAAGATCAATAATATAGTCAGCCATTTTTATAACATCTAAATTATGTTCAATAACTAAGACTGTATCGCCATTATCAACAATTCCTTCTAAAACTTTTAATAATCTAGCAACGTCATCAGTATGTAAGCCAGTTGTAGGTTCATCTAAAATATATAAAGTTTTTCCTGTAGGCTTTTTCTCTAAATAATAAGCTAGTTTAACTCTTTGAGCTTCACCTCCAGATAAAGTTACTGCACTTTGACCAAGTTTAATATAGCCAAGGCCAACATCACATAAAGTTTTAAGTTTTATAGCAAGTTGAGAATGATTTTTAAAGAAGTTATAAGCTTCTTCAGCCCTCATTTCCAAAACATCATAAATATTTTTCCCTTTATATAAACAAGAAAGAGTTTCGGCGTTATATCTTTTTCCATCGCATTCATCACATTTAACATAAACATCAGGTAAAAAGTTCATTGGAATGCGTGTAACTCCAGCCCCTTGACAATGTTCGCACCTTCCTCCAGGAAGATTAAAAGAGAAGCGTGATTTATTAAATCCGCGAGCTTTTGCTTCAACAGTTTGAGCAAAAATATCTCTAATATCATCAAATGCTTTGATATAGGTTGCAGGATTAGAACGAGGTGTTTTACCAATTGGTTCTTGAGAAATATTAATTACTTTATCAATATTTTCTACACCTAAAAGTTCTTTATATGGGCCTGGATAAGTTTCCACGTGTGAAATTTCTTTGTAAACTGCTCGATAGAGTGTTTCATTAATTAAAGACGATTTCCCACTTCCACTAACTCCGGTAACACATACAAAACAACCTAGAGGAACTTTTATATCTACGTTTTTTAAGTTATTTAAAGTTGCTCCTTTAAGTTCAACAAATTTACCGTTTCCTTTTCTTCTATTTTTAGGAACATAAATTTTCTTTCTTCCAGAAAGATAGGCTCCTGTAATTGAATCTTTATTATTTTCGATTTTTTCTAAACTTCCAGCTTCAACAACTTCTCCTCCATGAACACCAGCTCCAGGGCCAATATCTACGATAAAATCCGCAGATTTTAGCATTCCGTCATCGTGTTCTACAGCAATTAAGGTGTTTCCTAAATCTCTCATCTCTTTTAAAGAAGCAATGAGTTTAGCACTATCTTTTTGATGTAAACCAATTGAAGGCTCATCTAAAACATATAAAACCCCACTAAGTTTTGATCCAATTTGGGTAGCTAATCTAATTCTTTGAGCTTCTCCCCCAGAAAGAGTCATTGCATATCTAGATAAAGTTAAATATTCTAAGCCAACATCAATTAAAAATTGGCTCCTATTTAAAATTTCATTGATAACTAAGTTTGCAATATTTAATTCATATTCGCTTAATTTTGTTTTTAAAGATAAAATCCACTCGTGTAATTTATCTAAAGTTAAACAGCAAACATCATAGATATTTTTTCCATCAACTAAAACGCTTAAAACTTCTTCGTTAAGTCTAGCGCCATGACATTCGCTACAAATTCTATCTTTTAAAAATTTAGCATAATATGCTCGATTAAATTCAGAAGTTGTTTCATTATAAAGTCGCTCAATTCTTTCTTTTACACCTTCAATATGGCCGTTTTTCTTTGAAACATTACCGCTAACTGAAGTTAAAGTATAAGAAATACTTTCTTTTGATCCATTTAAAATAATATCAACTTGTTCTTTTGTTAAATCTTTAAAAGGTATATTTGTAGGGATTTTATAATAATCTAAAAGCGCCTTAAATCCGAGCCAATCTAAATTTGTGGTATTAACAGTGTTTTTATAATAAAGAATGGCCCCTTGATTGATTGTTAAGTTTGGATCTGGAACTAATAAATCTAAAGAAACTTCTTGTTTTATTCCTAATCCATTACAAGAAGGGCAGCATCCTAAAGGATTATTAAAAGAAAATAATCGAGGTTCAAGTTTAGGAATTGTAAAACCACAAATTGGACAAGCATTTTTTTCACTATATAATTTTTCAACGCCATTTATATCGACACTTACAAAGCCATTTGACCAGTTAGTAGCAAGTTCGACATCTTCAAAAAGTCTCGAATCTATGCCATCTTTTCTTACAATTCTATCAATGACAATATCAATGTTATGCTTATTATTTTTAGCTAGTTCTCCGACTTCTTCAATTCTTTTTATTTCCCCATCAACCCTAACTCTAATAAAACCATTTTTGGCAATTTTTTCTAAAATAGCTTTTTGAGTTCCTTTTTCGTTTTTAACAATTGGTGAAAAAATAATTATTTTACTACCATTTTCACTTTTTAAAATAATATCTACAATTTTAGTAATTGAAAAAGCAACTATTGGTTCATGATGGTGTGGACAATAAGGTATTCCAATTCTAGAAAATAATAATCTTAAATAATCATAGATTTCAGTAACTGTTCCAACTGTTGAACGAGGATTATGGGAAGTCGATTTTTGATCAATTGAAATAGAAGGAGATAATCCCTCGATTGATTCAACATCAGGTTTTTCATAATTACCTAAAAATTGTCGGGCATATGATGATAATGATTCAACATATCTTCTTTGACCTTCAGCAAAAATAGTATCAAAAGCAAGAGTCGATTTGCCACTTCCACTAACTCCTGTAAAAACTATTAATTTATTTTTAGGTAAAGTTAAATCTATATTTTTAAGGTTGTTTTCTTTAGCACATTTAATCTTAATTTCGTCGTTTTGCATACTCTTTAAAATTATACATTTTTTTATCTCTTTTAAAAGTAATACGAATATAAAATAATACTATTTTATATTCATTAGATTAGCAAAAAGAGCTTATATAGCTCATATCATTTATAGATTTTTTAGATTGTTTATAATTGTTGTTGCAATATTTTTAGCCCCATCTAAATCAGGACAAAGTTTTTCTTTTTCGCTCATTTTTAAAAGAAGAGATGGTTCATCAATTAATATTTTTTTTAAAATTAAGAATAATTCTTTTGGTTTTTCAGCAACAAAAGCATATCCTCTAGAAGTAGCATAAATATAATTTAATTCTTCTTGTCCCAAAAGATGACCAGTAAAAATAATTGGGATAGAAGCCGAAATAGCTTCAAACATTATATTTGGACCGGCTTTTGTTAAAATAATATCTCCTTGTCTAAGTCGATAATCCATATCATTTACATATCCAAAAATATTAACGCCATCTCGTTTTGTTAAATTTTTTTCTAAATATTTTTTAAGTTTTCCATCACTTCCTGTAATAATATCGATATTAACATCAAAAGAATAAGCAACTTCAATAAGTTTTAAAGTTGTCTTTAAAGAACGTTGGCTTGGATTAACAAATATAAGTTTTTTTCTATCATTTTTTTCTTTTTTTACTTCAATATTTTTCTTAGACAAAGGAAATCCACATTGAATAAGAGTTTCCTCTTTAAATCCATCTTTTATAAAAATATCTTTTGTTTCTTTAACTGGTAAAAAATTTAAATCACTTCTTTTATCTCTCCATAAACTTGAATGTTTGACTGGATCAAGAACTACAACATAAAAAGGTATTCTTCTTTTTGTCTTTTTCAATACTTTAATAATAGAACCTACAAAACAGGGATGTAAAGAAACGATTAAATCAGGCTTATATTCATCTAAAAGTTTAAAGGTGTGATGCTTTATTGCTTGATAAAGAAAATAATTCGATATTTTTCTAAAAAATGAGGAAAACTCAAAAAAGATTTTCCAAACCAAACGAAAACGAGTCGTTAAATTAATATAACCTTGTTCTCCGCTACCTTCCTTATAACCTAAAAATAGTTTATTAGAATCATAATCATTTATATTCAAAGTCGGATCGATTTCGAGAAAAGCAGCTTTAATAGCATTAGAGGCACTTCGATGGCCTCCGGTTTTACCCGCTGTTAAAAGAAGAATCTTTTTATCCATTAAAGTCTCTATTTATAACATGGCTCCTGAAGAAGCAGCTAAAACGATAATAATAATTTCGATAAGGTAAATAAATGCAAAAAGAGCAGATAAACCAACAGAAATCCATCCACAAATCATTCCAACAGTTGCAACATGATATTTATGATGTCTTTCGTTTAAAACTTTTTTTGCATTCTTCTCATTTTTTATTGCAAAAATTCCTAATATAAAGCCAAAAACAAGTGTTGAAAATAAAATGCTTAAGCAACCAAGAACTATTGAAACTACAGCGCTATTTTCGGCTTCAATAATTTCAGGAAGTGGTTTGTCGACAAAAACACGGTCGCCATCTCTAACTTGGCCATTATAACTTTCAAATTCTTCCATAAATACCCCTCCGATATTAAGTGTTTATTGAATTTATTTTATTTTTTAATTTTCAAAATAATAAAATTTATTCTAAATAAATATTAATATAATTTTTATTTTTTAAAAATAATGTTATTAATTAAATACACAACTTTATTATAGTTTATTTGTTTAAAAATTCTTTAATCTTATTATCGTATTCTTCTAAATTCGAGGAGCGTACATGTGAATGTCTTCCGTGAGCAAAAAACACTAACTCGCTTAAAGGATTTTTAGAAGAGATATAAAGTTTTTCACAAAGATTATGAGGCGAAAATATATCTTCTTCGCTATAAATTAAAAGAACAGGGCACTTCAAATTTTTTAATGTTTCAATTGGTTTATTATTAAAAAAACTAACTCCAGTATAAATTCTTGCTAAAAGAAAAGTTAAATGAAGCATTGGAAACGGTTTCTTTTTATAATGAATAAAATTTTGCTTAAACATTTCAAAGTATGTTGCAAATAAGCCTTCACCAACTATCTTTTTTACTTTGTCATATCCTTTTTCTTCTAATTTTTTAGTTGCAAATATAGCAGTTGCAGCACCAATACAAATCCCGTGAAAAACAAAACTTTCAATATTAAAACGTTTTTCAACATATTCCATCCATGCGATGATATCTTCACTTTCTTTTATTCCACCAGTTTGATATTTTCCATCACTTAAACCATGAGCACGTAAATCAACTACTAAGATGTTATATCCTTCTTCAGCATAAGGTTTTGCAAAATAATAACTATAAAGAAGTGATTCCGTTCTTCCTTGCAAAATAATTGCACATTTTTTTGAACCAAAATCAATATATTCACCTTTTTGAAGCAATCCATCATGCGTTATTTCTAAAGGAATTCTTTTGTCATTATAAGAATTAGCCCAAGCAATTCCTTCTTTAAACATTTTAACTTGATCATCATCCTTTTTATTAGTGCATTCCCTTATTCTCTTTTTTCTTGGGTTTCTATAAATGGTATTATAAAAAACTACGTGAGGAACAAGAATTAACATCACGAGAAGGTTAAATAAAATAAAGGCTGCAATAACTATTAAAGTTATTTCCCGCCAACTCAATGGATTGCTCATAATTTTTTAATAATTCCGTTAAGAACCTCTTTTTCGTAACTTAAATCAGTAATTTTACCTCCAAAATAGAAGGCAACATATAGTCCTGGACCACAATTTATACCAGTGTTAGGATAAATATTTGAAACAATTACTTCGCGTGGGCCGATTTCTTTCCTAATCATATCAGCAACGATTTCGGCTTGTTTTCTACGTAAAGTTTGAGAAACTAAAATGACTTGTTCTTTTGGATTTTTGATAGTTTTTTTAATATATTCGATAACAACTTTATAAGTTTTATCAATTCCATTAACTTTTCCTAAAGGAGTAACCATCCCTTCCGAACTAAAATCTCCTAATGGTTTAATACCAAAAATATTACCGAAAAATGCTTTAGCATTACTGATTCTGCCTTTACTTGCAACCCGGTTAAGATCATCAATAGGCCCCATTTGATGGAGACATTCTCTTTCTTGCTCTAAAAGTTTATAGTTCTCTTCAATACTTAATCCTTCATCACGATGTTTAGAAGCAACAATTGCAATACTACCAACCCCTAAAGAATAACGACGAGAATCAAGAACAAGAATTTTCCTAGATGGATATTCTTCCATTAATTCCTTGGCAGCTTGATTAGCAATTTTATAAACAGCACTTAAAGCACTAGAAATAGTAACAACAAGAATATCTAATCCTTTTTCAATCCATAACCTCATTCTTTCTTTAGTTTTTTCTAGCCCAATCGCAGCTGTTTTATATCCATTAGGATTTGCTTTTAATTTTTTATAAAAATCATCAAAAAAAGCATCATCTTCTTCTTCAAGATTACCTTCCATATTTTCTTGTTCAGGAGTTGAAATTACTCCACGAAGATAATCATCAATTTTAAAACGTTTGCGAAGTTCTGGAGAAAGATCGCTTGTTGAATCAGTAAGAATTGCATAACTAAAATCCATATTTTACCCCCTTAAATTTTTAAAGTTACACGATTAACATAGTCTAAACAATTATTATCTTTTAAAGAATAATTTTTTTGACCTAATGTTTCATTAATATATTTTGTAATTTCATCAATAGAACGAGTTTTAATTCGTTTTGATAAAATTCTTACTTCAGGAATTTGTCCTGCGGCAAATGATGTTAATGTTGTAATATGCACATCGACTACTTCATTTGCTTTATTAATATAATGACCAAATTCAACGACTCTATCATCATCTAAATAAATTGCATAATGATGATAAAATCCTATATTTATTCTAATTACATCTCCTTTTTTAATCTCTTTATAACTGTAGCACATTTTAAATTTAGCTGCTTTTTCGCGTTTTAATTCATATAGTAATTTTAAACATTTATTTTTTATTTCTTCATTAGCATTTATTAATTGATTACGAGAAGAATCGTTCTTCTTTAACATTGTTGGATAAATTGGTTTTCCAATTTTAAAATGAACCCTTTTAAAAATTCCATAGTTAAAATCCGAAATAACAGGGATTATAGGAGCGCCACTTTCTAAAGCAATCAAAAGGTATCCGTTTTTAAAATCGCCAAATTCAAAAAGTTTTTTATTAAAAAAATAATCACCTTCAGGAAATACTAATAAACTTTTCTTTTTATTAAGTAAGGAACAACTTTTTACTATAAAATTATATTTTTCTCCTTTTAAATCAACTAATACGGCGCCTAAAAGAAGCATAAACGGTTTAAAAATTATTTGAAAACCATGATACCAATCAGCGGCTAAAAAATATAATCTTCGAAAGAAAAATAAATAGGCTATCGCAAGAGGATTTAATCCGCTTTTATGATTAGAAACAATTATAGCTCCTTTAGGGAGCTTAAATTTTTTTCCTCCTTCATAACTTATTTTGAATTTAAAAAAGAGTAGGGCAATAGGCAAACCAATTATAAGAGCTAAATAGTACATTATAGTTTTCATTGTTTGTTCCTAATTTTATTATAAAAATCTTCTGGAGTTCTTAAAGAGTCTTCTTTTTCAAGATTAATAGTAATATCAAAGGTTTTTTCTATACTTACAAGTAAAGACATGTATCCTAATGAATCGCCACCTAAATCAATAAAATAATCACTATCTTTTTTTATATTACTAATTTCTTTCCCTAGACTTGCCTTAAATAAGTCTTCGATTAAAAGTAAAGTCTCATCTTCTTTAGTTTTATTTATCGTTTCTTTTTTTATATTATTTAGTGAGAAAAAATGAATTTTATCTTCTTTTATAGCTTTTCTTAATTGAGCACGAGACATTTTTATAGCTTCATGATTTGTAATATCATCATAAGTTAATAAAATGTCATTTACATTATTTCCGTATTTAATTTTAGATAATAAAGGTCCGATTGAGTCTACTTCTTTTTCTATTAATAAATGAGGAGTGTCTTTTTTATATTGAATTATTAAAGAGAGTTTCCCTTTTAATTCAAGAACGGAAAAAGATTCAGCTAAAGACAAATTAATCTCTTTTTCTATAAGGTCAGGAGAAATATTTTCCCCGTTTTCTCCAATAAATAAATCGTCTTTTCTTCCTTTTATTAAATATTTTCCATTTTCATAAGAAAATAAATCTTTTGTAAAAAATTTTTCTATTACTTCTTCTTTTCCATTTAAATAAATTATTCTTTTTGCTAAGCTAGTTCCTTCAATATATAAAATTCCGTCTTTATCAATACTATAAGAAACACTTGGAAAAGGCTCACCAACTGAACCGTCAATTCTATTAGAAAATTTAAGTGAAAGATTAGCTCCAGTAATTGATGCTTCTGTTGTTCCATAACCATTAAAAAGAGGATAGCCAATTCCGTTGATTATTTTTAAAACGTTAGAATCTATATAAGAGCCGCCCGAAATCATAAAACGTGGAGATTCTCCAAAAGCTTGAATTCTGACTTCTTTTAAAAGCAAACGTGATAATTTTAATGCTAAACGTGGAAAATAATCCCCTATTTTGGAAACTAAATTAATCGCTTTATTAAATGCTTTTTTCTTTTTTTCTCCAGCTGAATTTACTCCTTTTTTTATTCCTTCATAAAGTTTATTAAAAAGGAGGGGAGGAGCAAAAATATGGGTAATTTCATGCCTAATTATTGTAGCGCGTATTGTTTCAGGTGATAAATCGTTAAAAAAAACGATAGTTCTATTAAAAAAAGCAAACCGTAAATAAGAAACCATAATACCAAAAATATGAAAAAAAGGTAAAATTGCAGCCACCTTTATTCTCTTATGAAAATCTTCCATAAATAAAGGGTTTTTGGCAATAATTTTATCGCTATTTAATATTTCTGAAGCAATTGAAGATCCTTCATATACAACTATTTTTGCTTCTAGACCAGTTAAACTTGAAGATAAAGCAAAAGTATTAGCCCAATTATTATTTTCTAGTTTTCCTTCAATATTATTTTTTAAAATTTCTTCAATATCTATTTTTATATAAGATTCAAAATCATTTGATAAAGTAATAATTTTTTTAATATTTAATCTATCAAGCAACCTAATATTAAGATCTAAAGGATAATATCTATTTATTAAATAAGGGGAATATCCTGCCATCAAACTTCCCCAAAAAGCGATAATAAAAAACGGACCATTAGATAAGTCTATTCCGATATATTCATCCTTTGTCATTTTAAATGAACTTTTTAGATATAGTGCAAATTTTTCGATTTCTTTTTCTACTTCTTCATATGTTTTACTTTCCATATCAAGATTGTTAAGTCTTTCATAAGCAATCATTTTTTTGCGACAAAAAACTATCGAATAAATATCTTTTAATTCTTTTTTTGAATTTTCTAATAAATTCAAATTATATTTAACAGTAGCTCGATAGTTTTCCATTATTATCTACATAACCCCAATAATTATGTGCGGTTTTTCTTGTCCTCCAGGAAAATAAGTGAATTCAACATCATCATTTTCTGTGAAAAATGAAGTAATTGTATCTACATCGTATTCATCAATTTCTTTTCCACCAAAAGCAACTACTGTTGAATATCCTTTAATTCGATTAGGTGATAAATAGCGTTCAAGTTGAGATCTTAAAGAAACATTTTTATCAATCTTAAATTCAATCGTTTTTACTTTATTAACTATTTCGAGGTTCTTTTTAAAATCATTAAAAGTTCCATCAAACATTGAGGAGGCAATCTTGAAAAAAGTATTTACTATTCCACGACATTCAACAACAACAAAGTTATTATAATGGCCCCGCCAAGCAATAGATTTAAGTTTATCTTCAATTTTTTTATCAGCACTAAAGAAAATTGTATTTTCTTTATAATATGGTTCGATTAGAGATTTTAATTCATCTTCACTAGGTTCATGACCGTGAGGAATTGTAAAACAAGCATCAGCTCCAATTTTTTCAAATAAAGAGGCAATTTGTTTTCCATAGGTAAAACAAACAACAGCATAGTCTGAATGTTTTCTTCTTTTTAATTGATTAAATTCTTGGGTTAAAAATAAATCGTCTACTTTTGTTGTAACAATTGAACCAAATTTTTTAAAAATATTAATTACATTGTTTGGCCCATTAGTATGAATATGTACTTTTAATAAATTACCATTTATTGCTAAAACTAGCGAATCTCCTCGCCCTTTTAAAAGATCAGAGTAGTATTCATAGTTATAATCGTCTTTAAGATTAATTGTAAATTCTGTGCAATAACGAAAAAAAGTTAAAGGAGTATCTGAATTAGCATTTCTTTTTGGAAGAACACCACTCTCTTCACAATTAAAATAAGGATCATCTTCTTTAAAAGATTTTTTCATACCATCAACAACAAGATAAAATCCAAGCGCTCCACTATCAACAACATTGTTTGTTTTAAGAAGAGACATTTGAGAATTTGTTTTTAAAGTGCTTTCAAAAACACATTTGCTAAAAATTTCAAAAAATTTATCAAATGTTTGATTTTCAATATTTTTAAAGATTTCTAAGGACTTTTTTGCTCCTTCTCTCATAACAGTTAGCATTGTTCCTTCGGCTGGATTTACTACTGCGGCATAAGCAATTTTATAAGCATGAACTATAGCGTTTTTAAAATCCTCAATGCTAATCGATTCTTTTCCTTTTAAATATTCGCTTAAACCAATAAAATATTGCGAAAGAATAAAACCACTATTCCCTCGACTATCTAAAGACATACTATGAGCAAATTTAAAGAGCAAATCTCCAGCGTTTTGTTTTTCGTCTGTAGCAACTAATCCTTTATGAAAAGATTGCTTCATGTTTGTTCCGGTATCACTATCACTTACTGGAAATGTATTAATATCATTTAAATAACTTTCATTATAAGATAGACTCGTAAAAGCCATTCTAAACATATGATAGAGGCTTGCTCCATCAATAACATTGTTTCTATTCATAACTTTTTATTCCTCTATTCTTATGAAATTTTTTATATTCTCTTTTTAATTGACCAAGCATATTAGCTCTTGCAAGAGTTTCAAAACACATTCCAAAAGCATGATCACCAAGTAAATGAACCATGCCCGAAGCAACTTTTACTCCAAGCATTTTTGCTTTGCTATGCCAAGTTGAACCATAATGATGTATAGATATAGTATTAGGAGTAATTTTTAATTCTTTGGTAATATAGTGTTTAGGAAAAAAGTATTCACGTGGAAGCAAAATAACATCATTATTAACGATTCTTTTTTTACCATCAAGTTTTATATTATACAGTCTTTTTATCGAAGCAGAAAAATTTAAAACACATAACATGTTGCTTTTTCGATCTATTTTTTTACATGGTTTTTCATAGCGACTAAAAACTTCTTTCATAATTGGATGCCCTTTTTTAGAACCTAAAACAGCGCATCCGAACCAACAATTAGTTTCGTATCCAATAAAAAAAGAATAATTATTTACTAACTCATTAAAACTTTTTAATAATTCAACATCAGTGTCTAAATATATTCCACCATAATTTAATAAAGCCCAACTTCTTATTACATCAGCGGCAATAGCGTAATTTTTTGCTTCAACAGCTTTTTTTACCCATTCATTAGAATTTATATCAAACGTTTTTTCATTCCGTTCATAAAATTTATAATCAGGAAGTAATTCTTTCCGCTTTTCAATAAATATTGCAAAACGTTCTGGTATTTTATTCCCTCCTAACCATACGTAATGTATGTTTTTTTCTATAAGTCCCATGGTAAAATGTTACAACCAAAAAGATTATTCTTCAACTTATATTTATTAATAAATCATTTATTAAATAGGTAATTTCTTTATTTTTTTACTTAATTTTATTTTCTTTCTTTTATAAAGATATTTTTAATCTCGGATTAAAAATATAATTATTTTATTAAATAATTAAGAAAATTGTCTTTTTTAATTAAAGATAAATATTATCCTATATCATTAATAGGTATTAATACTTTTTTGCTATTTCATCATTTATCTCTATATAAGGATTAGATATAAAGAAAATATTTTTAATAGTTTATTAAGTTTCATATTTTTAAGACTTCCTTTTTAAGAAACAATTATTAATCTTTATAATCTAAATTTAAAAAAATATTTTATTTACAATTGAAGAAATAATTAATCTATAGCTTATAGGAATAAATATCACTCTTTTGACATTAAAATGTTTCATATTGATTAAAAAAATATAATTTACTTTATAAAAGAAAAGAAACGACTTTAAATGTCGTTTCTTTTTAATTATAAATTATTTTATTTAATTAGAATTTATAAGGAATGTTATAGTAGCAGCATTTGAAGAGCTCTTCCATAGTCTTATCATCGATAGGATTTGGATTAGTTCCTGTACATGCATCACCAACTGCTTCATGAGCAATGAATGATAATTTGCTTAAGAATTCATCTTCTTTAACACCGAATTCTTGCATTGAATGTGGGATATTTAAAAGAGTATTTAATTCATGAATTCTATTGATTAATCCTTGTGTTTGTTCACGAGCATCATGTCCTTGAATACCTAATGCAGTTGCGATTTGAGCATATCTTTCAAGAGCAACTTTATTATTTGCATTGTATTCAATAACGTGTGGTAAATACATAGCATTAGCACAACCATGTGGAATATGACCTGTTGAGAATGCAGCACCACTCTTGTGAGCCATTGAGTGGACAATACCAAGTAAAGCATTTGAGAATGCCATACCTGCTAAACATTGAGCATAGTGCATTTCTTCTCTACCTTTTCCTTCTGGATTGTTATATGAATCAACAAGATATGTATTAACCATTTGAATTGCTTTTAATGATAAGCATTCTGTAAATGGTGTAGCGATTGTACCAACATATGATTCAACTGCGTGAGTTAAAGCATCCATTCCAGTATAAGCAACTTGGACTTTTGGTAAACCTCTAACGATATCTGGATCAACAATAGCAACATCTGGGGTAATTTCGAAGTCTGCTAATGGATATTTAATACCTTTTGCATAATCAGTAATAACTGAGAAAGCTGTAACTTCTGTAGCTGTACCACTTGTTGAAGGAATAGCACAGAATTTAGCTTTTGTTCTTAAGTGTGGGAAATTGAATGGAGTAACTAAATCTTCAAAAGTTGTATTTGGATATTCATAGAATGCCCACATAGCTTTAGCTGCGTCAATTGGAGAACCACCGCCGATTGAAACAATCCAATCTGGTTCGAATTTTCTCATTGCTTCAGCGCCTTTCATAACTGTTTCGATTGATGGATCTGGTTCGACGCCTTCGAATAATTCAACTTCAAAACCTGCTTCTTTTAAATAATTGACTGTTTTGTCTAAGAAACCACTAGCTCTCATTGAATGACCACCGGTAACAACGATAGCTCTTTTACCTCTGAGTGTCTTTAATTCTGCTAAAGAACCACTTCCGTAGTAAATGTCTCTTGGTAATGTAAATCTTGACATAAATTCCTCCTATTTGTCTAAAATTACATACCTATTCTAGCATTAATTTTTTGATTGTAAAATAAAATCACAAAAAAATAAAAAAAGTGGCATTTCAGCCACTAATTCGGATATTTTTTACCACAATTTTTATATTTTTAAGTTAATTTAAAACAACTTTTTGGATAGAGTTTCTAAGTTATAAAAGAATAAACAGTCATTGATTTGGAAAACATCAAAAATATCCTTTTCGACAAAGTAACGAACAACAAGTTCATACATTGTGTTTTTGCCAAATACATACCCTTGTTTTGCTAAAAAATTTCCTATTTCTTTAATTGGCAATTTTAAAGCGACTGCTAACGAAAGAAGCATATTTTTAGAAGGAATAAATGTTGATTCCTCAAATAATCTATCTAAATATCGATAATCCCAGTTAGCATTTACAATTAATTCATTTCTATCGATATTTTTCTCTTCAATTAATTTTTTTATTTCTTTTACAATTTCTAAATTTGTATCTTTAATATCTTGTTTAGGATTTTTTGTTTCGAAGTGAGTATTAACATAATGGGATAAATTGTCTTTAAAATCATCATCAAAAATATCAAATGGTTGTTTAAATAAAACAACATATATATCACTTTCGATATGAGATAATAAGTATTTAATAATCTCATCTTTTTCTATATCGTAGCATTCTCTTAAAGGATAATTAAAATCACTAGAAATAATAGGAAAAGCAGCGCTTTTAAAACCATTTTGATCCATAATTTTAAAAACATTTTTATAAGCACTTCTTAATTTTTTTTCTTCGCCATGCTTCCCGTTTATATAATTAGGACCAACTGCATGAATTATAGCTTTACAGTTTGTAATGTTAAAAGAAGGGGTAATAACAGCGTGGCCGACATCACAATGACCAATCTGCCTACAAGCGGTTTGAAGTTCTAAATCGCCAGCACGATGAAAAATAGCTCTACTAACGCCTTCAACCATCTTGAGATTAACATTTGCATTAGCAACAATTGTGTCAACCTCCATATTCACTAAATCACCACGAATTAAATAAAAAGCCATATCTTTCTCCCGCGCATTATTATATCAAAAATAGTATCAACAATTAAGTAATAAAAGATAAAAATATCGCCAATATTCTTATTCTTTCAAACGAAAGAAAATATTTATAAAAATGAATAATTTTTCAAAAAAATAATAAAAACTAGATAGAAAAATATCAACCTATATCATCTAGTAATTAGTATCACATTTTCATAAAACCACTAAAATGCTACAATTTTGTTTGTTTTATTGGAGTTTTTAAAATATGAAGATTTGTGTTACAACCGATGATACTGCCCAATTCACAAAAGAAGAAATTAAAGAATATGGCAATTTATATACAGTTAGAGTACCTATTATTATTAATGGAGAAGCTTTTTTTCAAAACGAAACAATCGATAATGATACATTTTTTAAACGCTTAGAAAATGATGATGATATCGCTACTTCTCAACCTTCTCCAGGAGAAATCATGGAACTTTGGACAAAGTTATTAAAAGAATATGATGCAATCATACATATTCCTCTTTCTTCTGGCTTATCAGAAGCTTGCAATAGTGCAAAAATGATTTCCCAAGAAGATGAATTTAAAGGAAAAGTTTTTGTTTGTGATAATCATAGAGTCGAGCCAACTTTAAGAGAAAGTGTTATAGATGCTTTAAAATTAATTAAAAAGGGTTATAAACCGGAAGAAATTCAAAAAATTATTGTTGATGAAGGTCCTAATTCATCAATTTATATTATGGTAGATACTTTAAAATATCTTAAAAAAGGCGGAAGAGTTACTCCAGCAGCTGCAATGATTGGAGGAGCTCTCCATGTTAAACCAATTCTAGCTATTTTTGGTGGAAAACTCGATGCTTATCAAAAAGTAATCGGATCTAAAAAAGGAAGAAAAGTTTTAATTGAAGCAATTAGAAAAGATATGAATGAAAAATTCAAAGGTTTAAATAAAGATGAATTATATTTTGGGGCAGCTTATGCTAATAATAAAGAAGAAGCCGAAGAATTCATTAAAGAAGCAGCTAAAGAATTAGGCGTAGATTCATTTGAATTAAGACCACTTTCACTTGTTGTTTCGACTCATACCGGTCCTGGAATATTAGCTTTAACTGTAGCTAAAAAAGCAATTAAGGAATAAAAATTCAACTTTTTTAATAAAAAACAATAGAGCGATTTATTAATCGCTCTTTTTATTTCATAAAAAAATAAAGATAACTTAGAAGAAAAAGGATTCTCTTAAATTAAAAATAAGTGACAAAATATTTAAAAATAATAGAACGATTCTTACGCCAAGAATTTACATTCAAAAGAACTCTAAATTTTTTATAATAAACATATAAAAAGTGCAATATCAACAATTACCTTTCTATTATTGCTTAATAGAAAACGAAAATAATAATTACTATTATTGTCTTTTAGAATTAGAAATATGAAAACTAGAAAATTTTTAACATTATTAACATTGCATTAATATTAACTTCTTGTTCTAGAGATTTTTTTAGTTGCGGTTGATCTTTATTTTTTAGGTAAAAGCAAATTTCAAGATTTTTTAGAAAATTATATTGCTGATAGCGATTCATTATATGTCCGAGAACTTTATTTATTTAAGCGGGGTAAAAATTGAAGATATATATTTAGAAACTCCATATTCTTTAGAATCTCCGATCATTAATGTTTCAGCTTATAAAAAAGAGGCTTTCTCTTCTGATGAAATATTTTATTTAAATAGTATTAAAGAAGTAAGTAGGATTGCTTATTCTTTCTATTATTCTTAGTTTGACTGCTAGATTAATATAACAACAAAAATGTATTTTAAAAGTAAAGAAAACTTTATTGAAGCAAAAACTAAATCAATAGATAAAGTCGAACAAAAATATGAATATAATGAAGAAATTCGTTCAATTCAATATATTTTTGATTATTATTATCCACTTTATGAATTTGGCTTTCATGCTAGAGATAAAACAATTTATCAAGATGATATTTATGAAGTAACTGTTTATTATAGTTGGTATATGAAGAAGATTTTAATGATGAATTAGATATTCTTGAATCTATTTTTAGTGAAGAAATTAGTTTTGGAAATTATAAAAATTATTTTAAATCATATTCATAATATTTAAACGTTTCATCTTCATTTATAAATTTAAAATTTAATCGATTAATTAATTTATCGCTTTTTATATTTTCTTTAAAACATTTCATTCTTATTTTATTTATATGTATATTTTCTTTTAAATAGATTAAAAGAAAATATATAGTTTTATATCCAATATTTTTTCCTTCCATTTCTTCTATTAATCTAATTCCTAATTCTAAAGAATTATCATTTCTATAATCATATAAAACTACTTCTCCACTAAACTTATCTTGATAATAAATTAATAAAGATAATCCGCTTTTATTTTTAAAATCATTTATTACATCATTATAAAAATATAATGGATCTACTTTTTCATTTTCTTTTAAATGTAATTTATACTCATATCCCCAATATTTATTTCTTTTTTCATTTATTACCAATAAATAATAATCTTTCATATTATCTTCATCTATCTTTTTTAAAAGTATATTTTCATCTACTTTTAAAAAAGGGAATGAAGATAATAAAGTCATGTTATTTAAAACTTTAAATGCTATTTTATCAACTAATTTAATAGGATTATAACTTCTTTTAGATTGTCTTAATCCTAAATCTCCACTATCATCTTCTCGATTAAAATATTTAACTCTATCTTTATTATATATAGCGATATTATTAATTAAATATGGATAGATTCCTTTATAAAATCTATTACATTTTTCAATATGGTCGAAAATTACATCATTAACGATTTCACAAACACTAAATCCGATTAATTTTTCTTTATCATAAACTAAATAAAGATCAAAATTTAATTTTCTTATATTTTTTAATACTTGCTTACTTTTTTTAGCTTCATTTAACCCAATTTCGTTAAGTTCATTATTTTTATTTATAATAAATTCATCGATTAATGCTAAAGAATCATTTATTTCTTTATTAAAAAGTTGAGTATTATTAAAATCACTCTTTTTAAAATAGGTAGAAGGATATAATTTTTTAAAAGTATTTAATTGATGTCTTTTTTCTTGAAACTTTTTACCTTTAAAATAAATAAAATCCTCATTTAAATATAAATAATCACTCCACATCTTATCAACTTCATATTTATAAACAGGGAAATAATCTCTTAAAATCTCTAAATTACTATTATTTAAACAGGCAAACTCTAATGGTAAAGAATTAGTTTTTAAAGCATCTAAAGAGATTAACTCTAATGATTTTAAATAATTATTTCCTAATGGAAAATAATATAAATATTTATTATTTTCTTTATCGAATTTAGCTTTTAATAAAATATTAGATTCATCAAGATAACAAATTAAAGTCTCATAATATTCTTTCCGCATATATAAAATTCCTAGTGTATAATCACACATATAAGAATTTGATTGATATAACAATTCTTTTATCTTTTTTAAATCATTTAACTCTAATTTTTTAAATATTAAATCCATAATAACTGTCCTATATTTTAATAAGTTTTATTATCGTGATAAAGTTAAATGATATAAAATTATTTACATATGGCAGATAGAGGAATGAAAAAATGGCTCCCTTTTGCTTCACTTGTTGAACAAGGGGAATATCTTTCAAAAATGATGTATGAAAAATATAAGATTGATAAACCATTAATCTTAGAAGATACATCTGAAATTATTGATAAAATATTAAAAGATTATGATTTTAATGAAGTTTTATCATTAAAGATATTTTATGATGGATATATTTATAAGGTTGTCGATAAAATTATTTTTATCGACAAAAATAAAAAACTCGTATATTTTACGAACTTTTATATTCCTATTAATAATATTTTATCTATTGAAGATGAGATATTTACTTCTTTAAATTAATTATCTAATTAATAAAAGAGGGAAGATAGCAAAAATTAATGAGAAGCCAAAATTAACAATTATTAATAAAATATTTAATATTTCACTAATTAAATTACCAATTCCTAAATTTAAAATATTTTTAATTAAATAATCAATACTAATCCATAAATCATTAATTAAACTAGATAATCCACTAATTAAAAGAATAATTCCTAAAATAATTAAAGTAATTACATACCATTTTTTATGATTTCTACTCTCTAAAATAAGAAGAATTGAATAAGCAATTCCAGCAATTAAAGAAATTGAAAGAATCATAACATTAAAATTAAATGAAATAATTCCAATAATTATATTCATAATAAATGGGATTAAATAAGTAGCTAAAGCTAAACAAAGCATTGCATAATAACTTCCACTTCCACCCTTTGAACGATAAAAATATAACGCTACTAAGCAATAAAAACAAACATTGATAGCTAAAGAAATAATGCTCATTGTATCGATATTTGTTCTAAAAACTATTAGATTAACTAAAAGAGAAACTATATTAAGTAAAATATAGATTAAACAAACTGCGGCCGCACCCACTGAAAATGCGCCATTTAAATTTCTTATTCTTCTTGCCATAACTTCAATATAATATCATATTTTTTTATTTTCTTATATTTATATTAAAAACGGAGTTATTAACTCCGTTTTAACTATATAAATTTAAAGTTTATTTAGATTACATTAGTCTTCAAATCTATATTTTTTGAAAGCTTTTAAACCTTCATAGACTGCTGTATCACCAAGTTCATCTTCAATTCTTAATAATTGATTATATTTTGCCATTCTATCTGTTCTTGAAGCTGAACCAGTTTTAATTTGACCAGCATTGACTGCAACTGCTAAATCAGCAATTGTTGTGTCTTCAGTTTCTCCTGATCTATGGGAAACCATTGTTGTATAACCATTGATTTGAGCCATTCTAATAGCATCTAATGTTTCGGTTAAAGTACCGATTTGGTTAACTTTAATTAAGATTGAATTTGCGATACCTTTTTTGATACCTTCTCTTAAGATTGATGGGTTTGTAACGAATAAATCATCACCGACTAATTGTATTTTGTTTCCTAATCTATCAGTTAAGACTTTCCATCCATCCCAGTCTTTTTCTCCTAAACCATCTTCGATAGTGATAATAGGATATTTTTCGACCATTTCTTCATAACAAGCGATCATTTCTTCACTTGTTTTAACGCCTTGGCCTGATTTCTTTAAATCATAAGTTTTTGTTTTTAACAAATAAATCATCACCAAAAAGTTAAATCTTATCGCCTAAAGAAGCTGTTAATTTTGGCGAGCCTTCCAATTAGTTTTCGCGTAAACTATCTTCTGTTGTGATGATTGGGTATTTTTTGATCAT
>CALVMY010000100.1 GCA_944349405.1 uncultured Bacilli bacterium
AAGAGTGCCCTAACATAGCAAATGAAAAAGCAAGATTAATTACAGTTGAGCGGAAAACAAAAAGAGGAGACGATTCTTATCCTGTTGATTTACAAATTGAATGTAATGATCGTAATAATTTGATTGCTGATATTTTATCTGCTTTAGCCGGAGCAAGAATTAAATGTACTGAAATAAGTGCAAAATTGCATACTGAAAATTTTACATGCACAATTTCAGGACAAATTTATGTTAAAGATAGTAATGAATTAAATAAAGCTTTTCAACTTATAAAAAACGTTAAAGATGTTTATGAAGTTAGAAGAGTAATTCATTAGTTTTTGAATATAGGGAAATAATTATATATAATTATTTCGTTATTATTAGAGGAAATTTATGTTTAATTTAGTAAAAGGAACTCATGATGTTATTTTAAGTGAGGCTGATAAATATTCTTATATTGAGCAAACTTTCATTCAGGTTGCTGAATTTTTTAATTATAAAGAATTTAGGACTCCAATTATCGAATCAAGTGAATTATTTCAAAGATCAGTTGGAGATAGTAGCGACATTGTTAGAAAAGAAATGTACACTTTTTTAGATAAAGGTGATAGAAGTATTACATTAAGACCAGAATTAACTGCCGGAATTATTAGAAGTATTGTTAATAATAAACTTTTAGCATTAGGCGATATTCCTGTAAAAGCATATTATGTTGGGCCTTGCTTTAGATATGAAAGACCTCAGCAAGGTAGATATCGTCAATTTAATCAATTTGGTATTGAATGTGTCGGAGTTGTTTCGCCATATCGTGATGTTGAAGTAATTTCGTTATGTTATTATGGCTTAAAAATATTAGGTTTTAAAAACTTAAAACTTGTTATTAATTGCTTGGGCGATGATGAATCAAGAACAAATTATAAAAATGTTTTAAGAGATTATTTTGCAAAACATTTAGATAATATGTGCGGAGATTGCAAAGAAAGATTTAAATTAAACGTTTTAAGAATTTTGGATTGCAAAGATCCTTCTGATCAAGAAATAGTTAAAAACGCTCCAAGAATCGAAGATTATTTAACTCCTAAATCAAAAGAAAATTTCGATAAAATTTTAAAAACTTTAGATAATTTAGGTATCGAATATGAAATAGATCGTAATTTAGTTAGAGGATTAGATTATTATAGTGATGTAGTTTTTGAATTCCATTACACGTCTTCAAAAGGCATTAATTATGGAGCGTTATGTGGTGGTGGGCACTATAATAAATTAATTCAAGAAATTGGCGGTCCAAAAGATATCGAGGGCTGTGGTTTTGCAATTGGTATTGAAAGAATCGCATCAGTTATGAATGATGATAATTTATTTGCTGATATTGATGAATCACTCGATTGTTATGTTATGCCTTTAGATATCTCTTATCAAAATAAAGCAATCGAAATTGCAACTACTTTAAGATTAAACGGATTTAAATCCGATGTTAATTTAGAAGGAAAAGGATTAAAAGGAATGCTTAAAAAAGCCTTAAAATTCAACACTAAATACGCACTTATTTTAGGAGAAGATGAAGTTAATTCTAATAAAATAGTTGTTAAGGATTTAAAAGAAGAAAAACAAGAAAGTATAGAACTTGATGAACTTATTTCTTATTTAGATCAAAAAGAAAGCGAAGATTGTGAATGTCACCATCACCAAAACGAGGAGTAAAATTTATTATGGTAAATGAAATAAAAAGAACAAATTATTGCGGCGAATTATCTATAAACGAAGTCGGCAAAAACGTATCAGTTGTTGGATGGGTTTCAAAAAGAAGAAATTTAGGAAGTTTATTATTTATCGATTTAAGAGATAGAAGTGGGATTATTCAAATTTTAATTAAAACTGATGAAATAGAAGTTCCTGATATTCGTAATGAATATATTTTAAATATTACTGGTGTAGTTAATAAAAAAGATGTTCCTAACCCTAATTTAAAAACTGGCGAAATTGAAATTGAAGCAAAAGAGGTAGTTTTGGTTAATACTTCAAAACAACCTCCATTTATTATTGCTGAAAAAACCGATGCTTTAGAAGATATTAGATTAAAATATCGTTATTTAGATTTAAGAAGACCTAATTTACTTAAAAATTTTATTACTAGAGCAAAAATTGTTAAAGTTGCTCACGAATATTTTGACGCCAATGGTTTTATTGAAGTGGAAACCCCTTATTTAGCTCCATCTACTCCAGAAGGAGCTAGAGATTATCTTGTTCCAAGTAGAATTCAAAAAGGTAAATTTTATGCTTTACCTCAATCTCCTCAACTTTATAAACAAATGCTTATGGTTGCAGGTTTTGAAAGATATTATCAAATTGCAAGATGTTTTAGAGATGAGGATTTAAGAGCTGACAGACAACCAGATTTTACACAAATTGACCTTGAAACTTCATTTTTAAATCAAGATCAAATCTTAACTTTAATGGAAGGGTTTGTTCATAAAGTTTTTAAAGATGTTATTGACGTTGATATTAAACTCCCTTTAAGAAGAATATCTTATCAAGAAGCGACAAATGTTTATGGAAGTGATAAGCCAGATACACGTTTTGATTTAAAACTTCATGATATCAAAGATTTATTTGTTGATTCTGAATTCGAAACTTTTAAAAATGCAAAATATATTAAAGGGATTAAAGTTGAAAATTTTGCTAAAGATTGCACAAGAAAAAAACAAGATATTTATAATTTATTAGCAAAAAAATTCAAACTTAATAATTTTTTCTGTTTAAAATTTGAAAATAACGAATTAAATGGTTCGATTGTTAAATTTTTTGATGAAAATGTTAAAAATTCATTAATTGAAAGATTTGATTTAAAAGAAAATGACGTTATCTTTATCGCTCAAAGTAACATTTTAAGAGACGTTAATTTTGGACTTGGCGCATTAAGAGTTGATTTAGCTGAAGAATTAAATTTAATTAAACCTCATACTTTTGATGTTTTATGGGTTGTTGATTTCCCATTATTTGAAAAAAGTGAAGAAACTGGCGAAATAACACCATGCCATCATCCTTTTACTAGACCAGTCGATGAAGATTTAGATAAACTAGAAACAGAACCATATAATGTCTATTCCTATACTTATGATATCGTCATGAATGGATACGAAGCTGGCGGAGGCGGATTAAGAATTTATGATCAAGAAACCCAAGATAGAATTTTTAAAATTTTAGGTTTTAGTGAAGAAGAAATTCAAAAGAAATTTGGTTGGTTCGTTGAGTCATTAAAATATGGAACACCTCCACATGGAGGAATTGCTTTCGGTTTAGAAAGATTAACTATGGTATTATGCGAAACTAATAATATCCGTGATGTTATTGCTTTCCCAAAAAATTTAAGTGCAGTTTGTCCTGTTACTAATGCTCCAGTTAATGTTGATGAAAATCAACTTAAAGAACTAGGCTTAGAGGTTGTGAAGGAGGAAGAATAATATGATAAATTCACAGGCTAAAAAAACTCAAAATTTATGTGTTGCAGCTTTAAGAGCAACAGCTATTGATGGAATTAATCTTGCTAATAGTGGTCATCCAGGTGCATCTCTTTCACTTGCTCCAATTATGTATATCTTATATCGTGATTTCGTAATTGCTAATCCTTTCAAGCCAAATTGGATTAATCGTGATAGAGTTGTATTAAGTTGTGGACACGCTTCAATGTTACTTTATACTATACTTCATTTATGTGGATATAATATATCGATTGATGATTTAAAAAAATTTAGAAAATTAGGATCAATTACTCCAGGTCATCCTGAAGTCGGAGTTACAGAAGGAGTTGATGCTTCTAGCGGACCTTTAGGTCAAGGAATTGCTGAAGCGGTTGGCATTGCAGTTGCTGAAAAAATGCTTGCAGCCCAATATTCAAAGCATCTTTTTAATCATTATACTTATTGTATTTGTGGTGATGGATGTTTAGAAGAAGGTATTTCTCAAGAAGCAATTTCTTTTGCCGGTTTAAATAAGTTAAATAAATTAATTCTTTTATATGATGCTAACGACGTTACTTTAGACGGACCTCTTGCTCAATCTGATGTAAACGATGTTAAAAAAAGATTCGAAAGTGCAAGATGGAATGTTATTAATGTAAAAGATGG
>CALVMY010000101.1 GCA_944349405.1 uncultured Bacilli bacterium
AAAAATATTTATTCCATAATGTTTGCAAAGTGAAGAAAATTCTTTACCGATTATTTTATAATCTTTATCGGTAAAACTTTCTAAATGTAAAAATTCTTTGTCGTTTTTTATTGTGTTTTTATATAAATCAACAAAAGAAACAATAATATTATTTGTAGAATCTTTTATATGAGAAAGAAGTTTTTTAAAAGCTTTTACATGATAATAAACATTATATTTTTTATTTTTTAAAATAGGATCATATCTTATAAAAATTTTTTCTTTTCCATATTTAGAAGAAAGAAAATTTATGTCTTTAATAATTTCATTTTTTGAAGGAACGATTTTTGGTTCAATATCTTCATTATATGGAGTAATTGTTAAGTGAAACAAAAATGGTACATCTGGCAATAAAGTTTGTATTGCGTCCAAGTAAGAAATTAACGGTCTAATATTTTTGCTACAAAAAATTATCATATCGACATCTTTAAAAAATATTCTCGATATTAATTTAGGGTTATAAGGATTTTTTACATCAACAAAACCTTCTTTTACACGATTATAAAACCGTTTTGGATAATAAGTGGCGATATCGGTTCTTCCGCTAACAAATAGAATCATAAAAAAATAACCTAGAGTATCCTCTAAGTTATTTTATCTTAATTTTGTCAAAGATGAATTATAATTCTTTGACCCATAAACCATGAAGGTTGCAGTATTCATAAACTTTTAATGGTTTTTCATTTTCAACATAGAAATCTGCAACTGGTTTTCCATCGTGAGCTAAATCAACTCTATGAACTGCTTTATCCGTAACTAAATAAACAAAAGCGATGTGATGTTCCGCAGTCATTGGGTGTTCAACACTCCCAACTTGAACATGGACGTGGTTTCCTTCAACACTTACAACTGGAACATGTTTTTCAGTTGCAGCATCAATTGAGTTAGCACTTAATTCACGCATTGGATCTCCACAACAGAAAGTTTGGCAACCATGTGTACCAGGTAAAAGTTCAATAATTTTACCACATTTATCACATTTAAATAATTTTACATCAGCCATATTAATCTCCTTAAAAATTGATATCTTTATTATAATAAGTTAAAAAAATATTTAAAATAGTTTGCTTCTTTTTTTGAGCGAAAATAAATTTACATTAATTCTTGTTTAAATAGAGCAATACACTTAATCTTTGTACCTTAAAAATGTTATAATTTTTAAGATATTTTTAATAAAGGAGAAAATATGTATAGTAAAAAATTAGTTACAAAAGACACCTATTATGTTGGTGGAAGTGATAGAAGATTAGCGTTATTTGAAAATATTTATCCATTAGTCAACGGAGCAAGTTACAACTCTTATTTAATCATGGATGAAAAAACTTGTTTGCTTGATACTGTCGATCCATCAATCGAAAATGTATTTTTTGAAAAAATAAAAGATGTTTTGGAAGGTAAAAAACTCGATTATTTAATTGTTAATCATATGGAACCAGACCATTCTAGTGAAATATGTAGAGTTTTAGATACTTATCCAGAGGTTACAGTTGTTACAACAGATAAAGCTTATACTATGTTCAAAAACTTTAATGATGGTAGAGAAATTCAAAATTTAATTTTAGTTAAAGAGGGAGATACTTTATCTTTAGGCAATCATACCTTAACTTTTGTTATGGCTCCTATGGTTCATTGGCCAGAAGTAATGGTAACTTATGATTTATTAACAAAAACTCTTTTTTCTGCCGATGCTTTTGGTACTTTTGGAGCATTAAGTGGTAACTTATTTGCTCACGAAATGAATTTTGACCACGATTATTTAGATGAAGCAAGAAGATATTATACTAATATTGTTGGAAAATATGGCTCTCAAGTTCAAACTATCTTGAAAAAGGCGAGCGGAATTCAAATTGAAACAATTTGTCCTTTACACGGACCAATTTGGAGAGAGAATTTGCAATATTTAATTAATTTATATGATAAATGGTCAAGATATGAACCTGAACAAAAAGGTGTTTTAATTGTTTATGGCTCAATCTATGGAAACAGTGAAAAAGTTGCTAATATGATTGCTGATGGACTTGCAAACGAAGGCATTAGAGATATTCATATGTACGATGCTTCTAAAACTGATAAATCATATTTAGTTGCCGAAACTTTTAAATATTCCCATCTTGTCGTTGTTTCTTCAACATATAATATGGGCATTTTCACACCTGTTGAAGAATTTATATTAGATTTAAAATACCATAATATGCAAAATAGAACCGTAGCTTTAGTTGAAAATGGTTCATGGGCTCCAAATTCATTATGCTTGATGAATGGACTTTTCTCACAAATGAAAAACATGAATATTTTAAGTGATGTTAATTTTACAATTAAATCTGCAATTAGAAGTGAACAAAAAGAAAATGTTAATGCATTAGTTAATGAAATTGCTAAAGATTTCCCAAAAACCAGTTTAGATTCAAACCCATTATTTAATATCACTTATGGACTATATGTTTTAACTTCAAACGATGGTCATCGTGATAATGGAATGATTTTAAATACTATTAACCAAGTTGCCGAAAATCCTAATAAAATTATGTTCTGTATCAATAAAAGAAATTATTCTGCAGAAATTGTTAAAGAAACCAAAAAAGCAACTATTTCGGTTTTATCTACTAATACGCCATTTGCTATTTTCAAAAATTTTGGTTTCCAATCCGGCAAAGAAGTTAATAAATTTAGCGATGTTAACTATACAAAAAGAGATAAAAACGGTCTTTTATATTTAACAAAATATACCAATGCCTTTATTTCTTTAAATGTTGAAGAAGTTATCGATTTAGGTTCACATTATGGATTTATTGCAACCATTGTCGATTCAAGAGTATTAAGTAAAGAAAAATCACTTTCTTATACCTATTATATGGATAATATTAAACCAAAACCTGCTAGAAGCGATAAAAAAGTAGTTGGCTGGATTTGTAAAATCTGTGGATATGTTTATGAAGGCGAAAATATTCCTGCTGATTTCATTTGTCCGCTTTGTAAACATGGTGTTGCCGATTTTGAAAGAATTAAATAGCAAGGATAAAATTTATGGAAGACAATAAATTAAGTTTTAATGAATATCAAAAACATGCTTTTAACTTAATTTCTCCAGAAGGGAAAAAAGATATGATAACTAATGGAGTTTTAGGCCTAGCTGGTGAAGCTGGGGAATGCTGCGATATTGTGAAAAAATATAAATACCAAGGTCATCAATTAGATAAAGAACATCTAAAAGATGAATTGGGTGATGTTTTATGGTATATTGCAGAAACTGCTAGTGGTTTAGGCATTAGTTTAGAAGAAGTAGCACAATATAATTTAGATAAACTTCATAAGAGATATCATGGCGAGACATTTCATGCTGAAGACTCTTTAAATAGGGAAAAATAAAATTTAAATGGAAAAGAATTATTTTGATGTAATTATTATTGGCGGTGGTGTTATTGGTTGCTCAATTGCTCGATATTTATCACGCTTTAAAGTAAATGTACTATTAATTGAAAAACATTTCGATGTTGCAGAAGAAACATCTTCAGCAAATAGTGCAATTGTTCATAGTGGATATGATCCTCTTCCTAATACAAAAAAAGCTTACTTTAATGTAAAAGGAAATAAAATGATGGAAGAAGTTTGCAAAGAATTACACGTTCCTTTTATTAAAAACGGATCATTAACTATCGGTTTTAATGATGAAGACAAAAAAACTTTATTAAACTTAATTCAACGAGCAAAATTAAATGGCGTTGAAGCCGAATTTATTGAAAAAGAAGAGCTTCATAAAATAGAACCATCACTTAATGATGAATGTTTATACGCTTTATATGCTAAAGATAGCGGAATTGTTTCTCCTTTTGAACTTACTATAGCTTTTATGGAGAATGCTATGGATAATGGGATAAAACTTCATTTAAGTGAAAAAGTTTTGGATATTAAAAAAGACGGAGATTTGTTTTTAATTGATACAGACAAAGATAAATATAAAGCAAAAGTTGTTGTAAATGCCGCCGGATTATATAGTGATGAAATTTTAAAAAAATTAGAAGAACCATCTTTTAAGATTAATCCAAGAAAAGGAGAATACATCCTTTTAGACCATTTTAATAATAACTGGTGTAAACATACACTTTTTATGTGCCCTACTAAGGTTGGAAAAGGCGTTTTGATTTCGCCTACAACCTCCTTTAATTATATTATTGGACCTTCAAACGACGAATCTTTGAAAGAAGACACTTCTACTGATTCTTCTACTATAAATTATTTAAAAGAAACAGCATCAAAATTAATTAAAGATATTCCATATGCAGAGGTTATTAGAACTTTTGCTGGCGTTAGGGCAAATCCAGATGTTGACGATTTTATTATCGAAGAAAGTAAAATAAATCCTGGATTTATTAATTGTGCAGGAATTATGTCTCCTGGACTCGCATCATCTCCTGCTATAGGTGAATATGTTTCTAATTTAATTAAAGAAAAATTAAATTTAGAAATTAATACAACCTATAATCCTACAAGAAGAGAAATTTATTCGCTTTCTTCATTAGGCATTGAAAAATATAATGAATTAATTAAAAAGGATTCACGATATGGCCATATGATTTGTCGCTGTGAAAAAGTTAGTGAAGGACAAATTGTCGATGCTATTCATCGTAATTGTGGTGCAAGGAGCGTTAAGGGTATTAAAAAAAGATTACGTGCTGGTTTTGGAAAATGCCAAGGAAGTTTTTGCGAAGAAGAGGTATGTAAAATTATTGCTCGTGAATTAAATATCCCTTTAAATTCGGTTTTGTATAAAGATGAAGGTAGCGAGGTTTTTAAATACAGATTTAAGGGTAAGAAGAATGAAAATTAACAATAAGACTTACGATATAGTAATAATCGGTGGCGGAAGCGCAGGATTATCGGCTGCAAAAAAAGCTTATGAAGAAGGAATTTCATCAATTTTGATTGTTGAAAGAAATAACGAATTAGGTGGAATTTTAAATCAATGTATTCATAATGGTTTTGGCTTACATAAATTTAAAAAAGAACTTACTGGTCCTGAATATGCATACGAATATATTGAATTTATCAAAGAAAATAATATTGATTATTTTTTAAATACATTAGTTTTGTCGATTAATAGTAAAGATAAATTAATTGTTTGCTCTTCAAGTGAAGAAGGAATTATTAATATTTCTTATAAGTGTTTAATTTTTTCTGCCGGATGTAATGAAAGAACTAGTGGACAAATTATGATTCCGGGAGAAAGACCAAATGGTGTCTTTACTGCCGGTCTTGCTCAAAAACTTCTTAATATTGATGGATATCTAGTTGGGAAAAATGTTTATATTCTCGGCAGCGGAGATATTGGTTTAATTATGGCTCGAAGAATGACTTTAGAAGGCGCTAACGTCATAGGAGTTAGTGAAATAATGCCTTATTCAAATGGATTAAACAGAAATATTGTTCAATGTTTAAACGATTATAATATACCATTAAGATTACATAATACCGTTATAAAAATACATGGAAAAAATCAATTAGAGGGCATAACAATTTGTGATGTTGATGATTCTTTGAAGCCTATCGAGGGAAGAGAAAAATTTATTAAATGCGATACATTGCTCTTGTCTATCGGACTTTATCCATTTAATGCGATGTTAAAAAATAGTGGTGCTAAAGTAAATACTGAAACCAAAGGTGCCTGGGTTGATCAAAATTTAGAAACAACTTTAGATTCTGTTTTTTCTTGCGGAAATGTTCTTCATGTTCATGATTTAGTTGATTATGTTTCTGACGAAGGTGAAATTGCTGGTGAAAATGCAGCAAAACTAATTAAATATGGTCGCAAAACCTTACTTAAAACAATTTTTACAAAACATAATTCTAATTTAGGCTATCTTTTGCCTAACGAAATTAAAGTTTATAAAGATTTAAATGAAGTGAGTTTTTCATTTAGAGTAAAAAAACCAATTTCAAAAGGTGAAATTTTATTTAAAGATGGCGAAAATATTATAAAAAGAAGCGTTAAAAATGATCTAATACCTTCTGAGATGGTCAAAATTAAACTTAATAATTTAGATTTTAATAATTTAAATGAACTTAGTGTTGAGGTTAATGAAATTTAATTATGAAACAAGAGTATATTTGTATTGTGTGTCCAAAAGGTTGCCATATAATCGTAGATGGTGATAATATCAATGGTTATACATGCTTAAGAGGTTTAAATTATGTTAAACAAGAAAGCACTGACCCAAAAAGAAATATTACTTCAACCGTTTTAATTGAGGGAGAAGATGATTTAGTTTGTCCGGTTAGGACTTCATTAGAAATTCCTAAAAGTGAAATTTTTAATGTAATGAAAGAGATAAATAAATTTAAAGCGAAAAAACCTATTCAAATGAATCAAGTTTTAATTAAAAACGTTTTAAATTTAGATGTAGATATCATTTCAACAAAAGAGATTTTGTAAATTATGGCTACAGTAAAGAACTTTTTAAAATTAAAAAAAGATGATTCTTTTAAAAAAACTCCTTTTTGTGAAGCAGACTTTTTAGTATTGACTGCTTTATCCTATGCTGATTTTAAAAATTCTTTATATTTTGATGACAAAAGTATAAACGGATTTGTGCCATTAAATGTTTTTGCAAAAAACACCGTCATAAATAAATTAAAGAAGAATTATTTGACAATTGGCGAAAGCTTTAATCAATTTTTATACTCATTTTTCTCTGCAGGAAGATATAAAGATGTTAAAGTTGGTCTTTTTTGTGACCGTTTTTCTTTGGAAAACAATATGCAATTTTTTGCTTTAACTTATGAGGTCGATGATAAATATATTATTGTTTTTAGAGGAACTGATAATACAATTACCGGCCGGAAAGAGGATTTAAATATGGCCTTGATGGATAATATTCCTGGCCAAAAAATGTCGAGAGATTATGTTAGAGAAGTTTTAAAGAAGATAAAAAGTAAAATTTATATTGCAGGTCACTCAAAAGGCGGTAATTTAGCATATTATTCATTTTTAAATCTTAATAAAAGAGAGAAAATGAAAGTTATTAAAGTTTATAATTATGATGGTCCTGGATTTAAAAACGATAAATACGATTATAGCGAATATAAAGATAAATTAGTTAAATTTGTTCCAGAAGACGATGTTTTTGGAATGATTTTCGATACATCACATTTACGGGAAATAGTTCCATCCACTCGTTTTAATATGGCGGCCCATGATTTATTAACTTGGAAACTTGATAGAAAAACAAAATACACAACTTTAATAAGGCTAAATTCATTAACTATTTATTCAAGTTGTTTTAATACAACATTCAATACTTGGTATTATGATAATGATCCAAAAGACTCTAAAATTTTGATTACATTTATTTTTAAAATTGTTGAAACTAATAACATTATGACTCTTGGAGCTTTGTTTAAAGATTTAATATTCGCCGGCGATGCGTATTATAAAGAAATCGAAAACTACGATGAAGAAAGCAAGAAGAAAATTAAATCGATGATAAAAAAACTCTTAAAAATGTATTTTGATAATTTATTGAAAAGTAAAAAGAACGATAAAAAATCGCAGAAGTAAAAAAATAAAGGGGTATGGACATGAAAAAATACATCTTAACAATCGACCAAGGAACAACATCAACAAGAGCATCTTTAATCGACAAAGAAGGCAATATTTTTTATAAATCACAACAAGAGGTAAAATGTTTTTTTCCTCATGATGGGTGGGTTGAACAAGATGCGATAGATGTTTGGCTATCAGTTTTAAATGTAATTAACGATCTTCTTGCTAAAACTAATTTAATTTATTCTAATATTGACTCAATAGGTTTAACAAATCAAAGAGAAACAACTGTCGTATGGGATAAAAAAACTGGCATGCCTGTTTATAATGCTCTTGTTTGGCAATCAAGGCAAAGCGCTTATATTTGCGATAAAATTGCTGATAAGGTCAATTTTGTTAGAGAAAAAACCGGTTTAATTATTAATCCATATTTCAGTGCATCAAAAATTCGTTTTATTTTAGACCATATTACAAATGGTCAAAAAAGAGCTGAAAAAGGCGAATTAATGTTTGGGACAATTGACTCTTGGTTAATGTATAAATTATCAAATAGTAAAATTTTCAAAACAGATATTACTAATGCTTCAAGAACAATGCTCTTTAATATAAATACTTTGAAATGGGACGATGAGTTGCTAGAACTTTTTAATATTCCAAAATGTATGCTTCCAGAAGTTTGCCCTTCATCACATTTTTTTGGAAATGCCTCACTTTTAAAAAGCAATCTTAAAATTTGTGCAGTAGCGGGTGATCAACAAGCAGCTTTGTTTGGCCAAAATTGCATTAAAGAAGGCGATGTAAAATCGACTTATGGAACAGGCTGTTTTGTTTTAATGAATATTGGTGAAAAGCCTATTTATGATAAAGGTGGCTTAATAACAACTATCGCTTGGCAGATTGATAATAATGTTACCTATGCTATTGAAGGTTCTGTTTTTGTTGGTGGTGCAAGCGTTCAATGGTTAAGAGACCAAATGAGAATGATTACAAAAGCTTCGGATAGTGAAAAATATGCTATAAATTGTGAAGATAATTTAGGAGTTTATGTTGTTCCAGCTTTTGTTGGCTTAGGTGCGCCTTATTGGGATGATGATTGTCGAGGAGCTGTTTTTGGATTGACAAGAGCAACTACAAAAGAGCATTTTATAAGAGCTACTTTAAATTCAATTGCTTTACAAACAAAAGATGTCATTAAAGAAATGGAAAGAATTTCCAATAAAAAAATTGAAAGCTTACGTGTTGATGGCGGCGCAAGTGAAAATTCTTATTTAATGCAATATCAATCAGACATTTTAGAAGCAAAAGTTTTCCTGCCTAAGAATCTTGAAACAACTTCGTTGGGAGCAGCTTATCTAGCCGGTTTATCTTCAGGTTATTGGAAAAGCATAGATGAAATTTCTTCTGTTCATAAAATATTAAAAATTTATGAACCTAAGATGAGTAAAGAAGAAATACAAATAATAGATTATAAATGGAAAAAAGCTATCGAAGCTACAAGATTATTTAAATAAATTTTATGAAAAAATTAATCTTATTCGATGACTTAAAAAGTCAAATTTTATTTTGTGCTCAATTTTTCCACAATTTAAATAAATTTTATTTTCTTTATCCTCGTTATTACGATTTTATGATTAAATCCTTACTTTTTAAAAATGATTTTAAAATCGAAAATGAGTATAAAGAAAATAAAATTATAATAATTCTTGAAGCCTCTTATTTTTATGAGAATCATAATCTTAACGAATTAAAATTAAAAGGTGAAAAGATATTTTTATCGTCCAAAAATATTGATTCAAAAGATTTTTTAACTTTTAAAATCAAATTTAAATATGAAAAAGAAGTTGAAAATATCTATAAATTTAAAAATTCGATTAACTTAAATATAGAAAATTTATCAGAAGCCTCGTATTGTAATTTTTCTTTATTTTTAAAAACTATTAATCATACAAAAATACTTAAAAGAAAAAATAATAATAAAAAAATTAAATTATTTTTAGATAATTTTAAGGCAGAAACCTTAAAAGAAAACGATTTTTTCAAAATAAAGCATCGAAACAAAGATTTTATTCTCCCATATAAATATTATTTAAAAAAAGGAGATACAAGTTTAATTATTTTAAATAAAAATGAATTTTTAGAAAATTATTATTTTTTATATTTATATTTACTTTATAAAAACGAGATTTTTATCGATGGAATTTATATGATTAGCGAAGAAAATAAAAGATATTGTTTGAAAGGCTTAACTAATTTAGATAAAGAATTTTATGAAATAGACCCAATAAGTTTTAATGAAACTTCATATTTTATAAAAAATTTATATAAAAATAAGAGGTCGAGTAAAATAAGAAAAAGTTCTTATGGATTTTCATTTCAATATATTAATAAAGATAACGACTTAATAAATAAAATAATCAAAACAATTAAAAAGAATGAAATAATAAAAATTGAAAATAAAAATTGTCAAAATTGTAAAAAATATCGAATTTGTCAGATTTTTTAGTATGGAT
>CALVMY010000102.1 GCA_944349405.1 uncultured Bacilli bacterium
AATTATAAATCATTAGAAGAAGGCGTTAAACTAGGATTAAAACTTGCATATTTAACACTATTTAGCGATAGTGCAGTTAATGAAGAAATAGTTAAATATAAAAAAGAAAATTAAAAGAACGGTGAAATATATGGATAAGATTATAGTTATTGATTATGGAAGCCAATATAATGAGTTAATCGTAAGAAGATTAAGAGATTTAAATGTCGAATCTTATATGTATCCTTCAACCTTTTCTTATGAAGAGGCTTTAAAAATTAAAGATTTAAAAGGAATTATTCTTAGTGGCGGATTTGATAGTGTTTCTAATTCATCACTTAGTTTTAATGAAGACTTATTAAAATTAAATGTTCCAATTTTAGGAATTTGTTATGGAATGGAATTACTTTCTTTTTATTTAAAAGGAAAGATAAATAAAGCAAAAAACAGTGAATATGGAAGAAGCTTAATTAATGTTGATAATAACTCTTTAATTTTTAAAGCTTTACCTCGATCCTTTAACGTTTGGATGTCACATTCTGATAGTGTTAGCTTTGAAGATGAGCCAAATTTAAAGATTATTGCAAAAAATCAAAATAACGAAGTAGTTGGATTTTCATATAAAGATAATTTATATGGCTTATTATTTCATCCAGAAGTTAATAATACCGATTTTTCAAAAGAAATATTTTTAAATTTTATTTCTATTTGTAATGCAAAAAGAGAATATAAAATGGATAATTTTGTTGACTTAATGGTTAAAGAAATAAAAGAAGAAGTCGGCAATAAAAAAGTTATTTTAGGTCTATCTGGCGGTGTTGATAGTGCTGTTTGTGCTCTTTTGCTTCATAAAGCAATTGGTGACCAATTAATCTCTGTTTTTATTGATCATGGATTAAACAGAAAATTTGAGAAAGAAGAATTAGAAGAAAGATTTGTTAAGAAATTACATTTAAATGTTTTAATTAGAGATTTTAGTGAGTTATTTTTAGATAGGCTAAGTGGAGTAACTGATCCCGAAGAAAAAAGAAAAATTATTGGTAAAACATTTATTGACTGTTTTACTAAAGTTTCAAATGAGTTTAGTGATGTTTCTTTTTTAGCTCAAGGAACTTTGTACACGGACATCGTTGAATCTGGAAAAGGCGGAATTTCGAAAGTAATTAAATCTCATCATAATGTTGGAGGACTTCCTAAAGATTTAAAATTTAAACTTATTGAACCTTTGAAAACTTTATATAAAGATCAAGTAAGAGAAATAGGAAAACTCCTTGGTCTAGACGAAGAATTTTTATATCGTCAGCCTTTCCCTGGTCCTGGATTAGGAATAAGAGTAATTGGTGAAATAACTAAAGAAAAGTTAGATATTTTAAAAGACGCAGATTATATTTTAAGGAGCGAAGTAAAAACAAATCATTTAGATAATTCTATTTGGCAATATTTTTGTGTTTTAACAAATATTAAAACTGTTGGGGTTATGGGCGATAATCGAACCTATAATTATGCTTTATCTATTAGATGTGTTACATCAATTGATGGTATGACTGCTGACTTTTATAGAATGGATTATGACATATTAGCCAAGATAGCTAATCGAATAGTAAATGAAGTTAAAGGAATTAATCGTATACTTTATGATGTTACTTCTAAACCTCCTTCTACTATTGAATATGAATAAAGATTATTTTGACTTTATTATTGTTATATAATTAGAGATATGAAAGTTTTATTATATTTTGAAAACGAAAATACCATTAAAAAAAGTGGAATAGGGCGTGCTTTAAGGCATCAAATTAAGGCTTGCGAAGAAAATGGGATCGAATATACTTTAAATCCTAAAGATGATTTTGATATTGCTCATATAAATACTTATTTTGCAAAATCACATTATTTAGCAAAAAAATTTAAGAAAAAAGGCATCCCTCTAATTGTTCATGGCCATTCGACTAGAGAAGATTTCCGTGATTCTTTCCGTTTATGGAAAGTAATGAATCTTTATTTTTATCCGCAACTGAAAAAGATGTATACATTAGCAGATTTGATTGTTACTCCAACTCCTTATTCAAAGAAATTAATTCTTTCTTATGGATATAATAAAAATGTTGTTGATTTATCTAACGGGATTGATTTAGAAGAATATAAAGAAAATCCTTCAGCTATTGAAGAATTTAAGAAATTTTTTAATATAAAAGATGGTGATAAAGTTGTTGTTGGGGTTGGTTTACCATTTAGAAGAAAAGGGATTGATGATTTTATAGAAGTTGCTAGAAATCACAAAGATATAAAATTTATTTGGTTTGGATATTTAGCAAAAATACTAGTTCAGCCTTATATTTTAAAATGTATTAAAAATAAACCTGATAATGTAATTATGCCTGGATATATAGCAGGAGATATTATTAAAGGTGCTTATCAATATGCTGCATTAGTATTTTTTCCTTCTTATGAAGAAACCGAAGGAATTGTTGCTTTAGAAGCTTTGGCTAGTAAAACTCCACTTTTAGTTAGAGATATAGGCGTTTATGATGGGTGGCTTTTTGATAAGAAAAATTGTTATAAAGGTAAAAATAATGAAGATTTTTCTAGACTCATTGATGAAATTATAATAAATGATAATTCCTCTATTGTCGAAGAAGGATATAAAACAGTAAAAGAACGCGATCTTAAAAACATCGGGTCAAAGATAAAAGAAATATATAAAAATTTATTGAATTCAAAGAAAAAAGCCAAATAAGATTTTGTGTAGTATTTTAATTCATCCTTTGATATAATATTTAAGCCTGAATTGACAGTGGAGTAATACCCAAGTGGTGAAGGGGCTTCCCTGCTAAGGAAGTAGATCGGGCAACCGGTGCGAGAGTTCGATCCTCTCTTACTCCGCCAAAATTAGAAATTGAAAAATGCGATATTTATCGCATTTTTTTAATGCCAGAAATGATTTTTGAAATATAAAATAAAATTATCTTATATTGAATGACAAGCGCAAAAATAGATAGTATTCGAATCGAATCTAATCAATTAGATGTATAAGTAAAAGATTTACATATTGGCAAAAAAACAATGTCCTAATGACATTGTTTTTGTTTTGTGGCGGCAAATTACGCCAGACAATTTTTTCGACTCTACAGTTTTAAAGAGAATTTCTTTTTCATTTCTTGGGAATATGGTGATAGTTTTTCAATATCACCATTCTTGCAATTTTCTAAGGCGTATTGTATATAAGCTTGTATGTCAAGTAAATTTATTTTTGCAGTTCTTATGATAGAAAACAAAACAGCCATTACATTTGCTCCATTATATTCGATTTTTAATACCTATATATATAAATACCCAAGGGTATTTATAAAAAAGGATCACCCACCCGTTTGAAAAACAAGAATGTTACGAAAAAGAAAAATTTACAAAATATTTATTTTTTTTATGAAAATTAATATTGTTTTAATATAAAATATTAACTATGAAATTAGATAAATATAATCGATGGATTAATAAAAATTGTTCAAGTATAAGAAATAAAACAATTTTATTGAATGGAGTAACTGGCGGAATTGGGAAGGCTGTTACTTATTATCTTGCTTCATTAAAAAATAAGTTAATTTTTTTATTAAGAAATATTAAAGAAGCTGAAATTATAAAAAAAGATTTAATCGAAAAATATAATATTGAAATCGAAATTATATTTTTTGATTTATTAGATAAAAATAGTTTAGACGAAGCTTTAAATAATATCTCAGATATCAATGATATTGATGTTTTTATAAATATAAGTGATATTTATCACCAAAAAGAAGAGATAATAGACGGCATCGAAAAAACTTATATCGTAAATTATTTAAATCCGGCTTATTTTATAAAAAAATTATTAATTTTAAATTCAAGAATTAAAACAATAATTGTTAGTAGTATTACTTATTCAATCAAAAAGATTAAAGAAAATAATTTTGAAAGTTTTGAAAATTACTCTAAATATTTGAATTCAATCAAGAATAAAACTATTAAATATGGTTTGAGCAAACATTTATTAATGCAATATTTAATTTCATTAGGTAATAAATTTCATTATAAAGTTATTTTTGTACACCCAGGAGTAAGTAAAACAAATTTATTTTCAAAGAAAAATAAAGCTTATGGTAAAGCTTTTTATCTTTTTGTTCCTAAGATGATGGATTTAATATTTATGAAACCTGAAAAGGCATGTCTATCAATACTAAAAGCGATAAACGAAGATGATTTAAAGGAAAGACTTTGGATTGGGCCAAGAGGATTTTTGAAATTTTGGGGCTACCCTTCAATTTACAAATTAAGAAAAAGTCTTTTTGATGAAGACAGTTTAAATTTAATTTATAAAGAAACAGAAGAATATTTTAAAAGGATTAAAGAATAGTGAAAAAAGGAATAATTATATATTTCAGTGGAACAGGGAACACTGCTTTTCTTTCTAGTTTAATTAAAGAACGATTAGAAAATGAGAATCTTTATGAAATAGAACTTTTTTCTATTTCAAAAGATTCTAAAATTATAGATTTATCTAGCTTTGATTTAATTATTTTCTCATATCCTATTTATGCTTTTAATGCTCCTATAATTTTCGATAAATATATAAAAAAATTAAATTTTTTTAATAATAAAAAATATTATATTTTAAAACAAAGCGGAGAAAGTTTATCGTTAAATAATTCTTCATCATCATATTTAAAAAAACGACTAAAAAAATCAAAAGTTAAAATTGATGGAGAATATCACTTTTTATTACCATACAATATTCATTTCCGTTATGATGATGAATTTGTTAAAGAATTATATTTTTACAATCAAAAACTATTGGATATTTTTATTTATGAATTAAAAAATAATATTGTTCGTAAAATAAAATCGAATCCATTGATTTATTTAAATTCAAAAATATTTAAAATTCAAAGACTTGGAGGTCCTTTAAATTCTTATTTTTATAAAGTTGATTATTCAAAATGCATTAGATGTAATAGATGTGTTAATGAATGTCCGATAAATAATATTGTTATTAAAAATAATAAATATAAATTTAAAAATAAATGCATTATGTGTATGAGATGTTCCTTTAACTGTCCAAAAGATGCGATAAATATTGGGATGCTAAATGGATGGAGAGTTAATGGTGGTTATGATTATAAACGTATTATTAATGATTCCAATATTAGGGGAGAATATTTGAAGGAACATAATAAAGGTTTTTATAAAATATTCAAAAAAATAATCAAAGAAAACGATGAGAAATATAATGAATATTTTTCACAAAAATAATTTATAATTTAAGCAGTTATAAAATATTTGAAAAGAGAAAATTATGGCAAGAAAAAAGAAAAAAACCGGGGAACAAATTTTAATTTCTCTACTTGTTAGTTTAGTTGTTGTTGCTTTAGGCGTCGGAGCTTATTTTGTTTATGAAAATTATATAAAAGAAGAGGAGAAACCCCTTGATTTGCCAAGTGAATTAAAAGAAGTTAATGTCGCTAAAGCTGTTGAATGGAATGATAGTTTAAACATTCCTAAAAATAGTGTTTTTTATCAAGAAGACAAAGAAGATATTGAGAGTTATTATTCAAAAATAGACTTTAATTTAGCAAAAAATGAGAGTAGCAAAGAAGAATTCTTTACAACTCTTTATGATCTTCTTTCAACTGATTTTAATAAATTAAATTATGATGGTAAAAATAGTAGTTATGTAGGAACTAATTTTACTTGGGCAAATTATGTTATCGCTGATCGAGATTTTACCTTATCTCCACTAACTAGCGAAGAAGTAGAACGAAACGGCCGGGATAAAGATGTCTATTTAGATATTTTATATCGTCAAGATAATATTGTTTTTAAGTCTTCATTAGGCAGTGATGGACTTTTAGATAGAGAGCATATTTTGCCAAAATCTTACGGATTTAATATAGAGGGGACTGGTTATCAAAAATTAGATGCCGGTTGCGATTTGCATAATTTAAGAGCGGCTGATCATGCCGGGAATTCAACAGGTCATAATAATCGTTTATACGATGATATTTCAAATGAAAGTAACGTTCAAACTGTTAATGATCCAGATAATAAGTCTGTTTCTTATTATAACGATTCATATTTTGAACCACCTAGTGAAGATAAAGGTGAAATTGCTAGGGCAGTATTTTATATGGCTGTTAAATATCGTTACTATGAAGAAGGTAATGACTTATTAACCGAAGGACCAGCAATTAGATTAAGCGATGACGCTGTGAAAATTGATTCTACAATTATTCCTTCTGATACAAAAGAAAATCCGGCTGAATTCGGCGTTTTATCTACTCTTTTAAACTGGAATAATGAAGATCCAGTATCAGAAAATGAGATGATTAGAAATAATATTGTCTATCATCTTCAAGGAAATAGAAATCCATTTGTTGACTATCCTGAGCTTGCTAATTTATTATTTGCCTAAAAAATTAATAATTCCGTCTTTATTAAAAGTATCAACTTTACCTTTAATAAGTCTTTTAATATATTTTTTATATTCGTCTTTAATTTCTTTTTTAGAATAATCTAAATAATTTTCATCCATTTTTCTTTCTTTGTTTGCGATTAAAGAAATCGGTGTAAATGAAAAATGATATGAGTCTTTTTTATATTTGATAGTAATCATTTGACTATTTATATCTTTTTTTAAGACGCTTTTTAAAGCAAAAGAAGAAGCTTTTTTTGCTAAATCCATATCAATTTTAGATGGAGAAAAAGAATTTGCTCTTTGTAATAAAGAAAG
>CALVMY010000103.1 GCA_944349405.1 uncultured Bacilli bacterium
CTCATTAAAAAAATAATATCAGGAATTAATAAATTAAATAGTTAAATCTTTATTTTTCTTTCCTTTTATATTTATACCTTCATTACCTAAAACAAGCAAAATAAAGAAAGCTAATACACAATAAGGTAAAATTAAAAATGTTGTATTTTTAGCAATTACTCCAAATAAAGGAACAATTAAAAAGTTAGAAATATAAGCAAAAGACATTTGTATTCCCATAACATTTTGAGAGAATTTTTTGCTAAATCTATTAGGTGTATCTTTAATAATTGCAGGATATACAGGGGCGCAACCTAATCCAATTAATACGACTGCAAAAGGCATAATTTCAATTTCAAAAGTCATAAATAATAAAATAATACCTACTAAAATAATACTTTCTCCGAGTCTTATCATGTTTTTTTCGCTGACTTTTAAAGATATAACTCCCGCAATAAATCGTCCAACAGCAATTCCTAAATAAAAGAAAGAACCCCATAAAGATGCATCTTGTTCACTTCCTCCAAGTCCAAAATGGACCATGGAAGAAAACCACATTCCAGTTAAAGATTCAACAGCTGTATATGCTAAAAAACCAAATAACGCAAACCAAATTCCATTTAATTTGAGAGTCTTTTTATAACCTAATTCAACAGTTTCGTCTTCTTCTTTTTCCTGATCTTTTTCTCTTTGAGCAAAAATTATTTCACATTTTTTCCATAGAGGAATAGAAATTAAAGAAACTATAAAAATACTAGTTTGAATAGCAGCTAAAACTAATGCACCTGTTCTCCATCCATTTAAATCAGTTAAAAAATAAGAAACAACCATCGGAGATAAAGTGGCGCCAAATCCCCAAAAAGAGTGAAGCCAGTTCATATGTAGTGCTTTATAGTGTAAAGCAACATAATTATTTAAAGTTGCATCTATTGCTCCACCACCCAATCCTAAAGGGATAGCAGCTAATAGCATTATCCAAAAATTAGGAACAAAAGAAGAAGCAACTAAACCACCAGCAGTTAAAACAATAGAAATAATAACCGTTCCACTTGTTTTTAATTTTTTTACTAAATATGGAGAAAAAAATGATGAAATAATTGTGCACAAACTTATTGTGCAAGTAATGATGCCCTGATAATCTTCTGGAACATTTAATGATTGCGATATAGCTGGCCATGATGTTCCGATTAAAGAATCAGGCAAACCTAAAGAAATAAAAATTAAGTATATAATTAATAATAATATAGTAGACATATAGTAATTATTTAGTAGTTTTAAAGTTATAAATAAGAATAGCTGTAGCAATTCCAACATTTAAAGAGTCTATATTTGCTATTGGAATTTTTATTGTAGCATCAGCCATATTCAAAATTTCTTTACTAACACCATTCCCTTCGTTTCCGACAATTAAAACAACTTTGTTTGGCCAATTAAATTCTCTTAAATCAATAGTATTTTCATTTAAAGAAGTAGCTATTAATTTATAATCATTTTTTAAGCCAAAAAGAATTTTATCATCCCCTTTTAATAGGTTCAAATGAAAAATTGCCCCTTGAGAAGATTGTATAGTTTTTTGATTATAAAATGTAACTAAAGATGTAGAAATAATAGTTTTTATATTAAAAGCTAATGCAGTTCTTAAAATTGTTCCAATATTCCCCGGATCTTGCAAATTATCTAAATAGAGTATTAAATCTCCTTCTATCTTTTGATTATTTCTTATTTTACAAACAGTAATAACTTTAGAAAATGATTTATTTATACTTAGTTTTTTCATTATCTTTTCATTTACGATATATTGATTTATAGAAGAATCTAAATCAAGTTTTTCTAAAGTTAAAACAAAATCAATATCTTCTAAATTAGCCATTTCTAAAAGATGAAAACCTTCAATAATAAATTTCTTTTCTTCTTTTATATATTTAGGATTTTTAAGTTTATTTACATACTTAACAATCTTATTTTCATCGCTTTCAATTTTATAGATCATTGATAGATTCTCCTTTTTATTTTTTTGGTTAAATAATCATAATTTGGCAAATATTTATAAACGCAATTATAAAAGTTCTTTGAATGGTCAAAATAATAATAATGAGCCAATTCATGAACAATTACTGAAGATATCTCTTCTAAAGAAAAAGATAAAAGTTCATAAGACAAAGTTATTTTATATGTTCTTTTAGAATTAGTTCCAAGTCTAGTTTTCATATTTCTAAAAGACAATTTATAAATTGGCGGAACATTCATCATTACACGATATTTATCGAATAAATCTTCAATATCTTTTCTTATTATTTTAATTAAATTTTTATAATAATTTTTATCAAATTTAATTATTTTATCATTAAAAACAACATTATTTTGTGAATCAATTAAATATTTACTCCCTAAAATATAAACAAATTCTTTATTTATCTTATCACTAGTTAAATCTTTACTTATAACTCCTCTTTTAACAAGTTTTAAGGCAAATTTATTTACTAAATCGACAACTTCTTCTTTATTTATCTTAAAAAAAGAGGTAACTAAAAAATGATCTTCTTTAAAACGATAATAGGTATATCTTTGATATCTTTTTTTATGCTTATAAATTATTGGAAACTCTTTTTGATCAATAACAATTTTTCCAATAATTTCCTCTCTTTTTTTCATATGGAATAATTATATTTAAATCATTATAATAATAAAAGTTTTTTAAAAGAGGGGGAATAAAAATGGAAACCGTAATGATTAGTGCTTGCTTAGTCGGTGATAAAGTACGATATGATGGAAAAGGCAAATATAACCCTCTTGTTAAAGAAATTTTACAAAAATATAACTTACTTCCTCTTTGTCCAGAAGTTTTAGGAGGTTTATCTATTCCACGTGATCCTAGTGAGATAGTGAAAGAAAAAGTTATTACTAAAAATGGTAAGGATGTTACAAAAGAATATAATAAAGGTGCTTTTTTATGTTTAAACCCTATTTCTTTTAAACATGTAAGAAAAGCTATTTTACAAGATAGAAGCCCAGCTTGCGGGGTAAATAAGATTCATAATGGTAAATTCGATGATGGACTTATTACTGGAGAAGGAATTTTAACTAAAAAATTAAAAGAAAATAATATTGAATGTTATACAATTGAAGAATTTTATGATAAATTCATTAAAGAAGATAAAAAAGATGATCAAACTTTAAATGAATTAAATGAATTAGTTAAATAAATGAATAAAAATAAAATAATTTATCAATTATCATATGTTGCTTTATTAAGCGCTTTAATATTTCTAGCTACTTATTTTATTAAAATTCCTTATTTTAATAATAGTGGTTATTTTAATTTATCTGATGGATTAATTATTTTTTCTTCGATTTATTTTGGTCCTTTTGTAGGAATATTTAGCGCAATTATTTCTACTTCTTTAGCTGATTTATTAAGTGGATTTATTCTTTCAATTCCTTTTACTATTTTTGCAAAAGGAATTGAATCTATTATTGCTTTTATTATTTTTAAAATCTTTTATAAAAATAAAATTCTTAGATATTTTTCATTATATTTATCAATAATTCCAATGGTTTTAACATACTTTTTATTTTATTTAATTATTTATGATTTTAACTTTTACTCCTCATATTTATATTCACTTTTTGATATAATACAAGGGATGGTCGGTGTTAGTTTAGCAATTCTGTTGTACTTTAGTTTTAATAATCTAAATATAAAATACCGCTATCAATATAATTTAAATTTAAAAAGGAGATAGATAATGAATATTTTGTTCTTTTTAACTCCAAAATCTCATATTAAAGTTATTGAATCAACAATGTCGATTCGTCAAGTTTTAGAAATATTTGAGCACTACCGCTATTCAACTCTTTCTATTATCGATGAAAAAGGAAAATTTGTTTCAACAATTAGTGAAGGCGATTTGCTTTACTATTTAAAAAATAATTTAAAATTTGATCTTAGAAGCTATGAAAATATCAATATTATGGAAGTTCCAACCTATCGACCATATAAAGCTATCTCAGTTTTAGAAGAAATGGATGCTTTAATTGTTAAGGCGATGGATCAAAACTTTGTACCAGTTATTGATGACCAAGGTTCATTTATTGGAATTATTACAAGAAAATCAATCATTAAATATTTAATGGATAAAAAATAAGGATTTAGTTGAATAAATCCTTATTTTTTTAAGTTAAATATCATTTTAATAATTAATTATTTTCTTTTTTAAAGTATTTATTTTTAACTTTATTAATTAAATAAATAATTCCATAGAATAAATAGCAAAGTAATATAACAAAAATTAATAAAATAATGATGTAATAAAAAACTCCGATTCCTTTTTCAGTTATATTAAACCAAGTTAAAGTTTCATAATCTAAGAAAAAATAAGGTACTAATTGACCATTAAAAGAAATATTTGAAGCAATACAAATAAAAACAAATCCTAAATATAAAAGAGGAAAAATTAATCCTAAAAGTGGATTCCATTTATTAAATTTAATTTCATTATCAAAAGTAAAAAAATCAATTAAAGCTAAAAGTGGAACTAAAAAATGAACTGTTAAATTATTCATTGATAATAAATAAGATGTATCTAAAGTTGGTGCTAAAAGAACAAAAAATACTAAAAAAGTAATTGTTATTGCTACTGTAAAAACATATTTTATTAATCTTAAATAATTTTTAATTAAATCTTTTTTTATGATTAATTCAAAAATTTTTAATATAAAAAAGATAAAAGTAATCAGTATGATTGTAATATTTGATTGAATAGTAAAATATAGCATCATTGAGCCATTTCCCATAAAGCCACTACCACCAAAATTTAAATAAATTCCATAAATTCCTAAAATAACTAATAATACTTCAATTAATAAACTAATACTTGTTTTAATTATTTTTCCTTTTTCCATAAATAATTTCCTTTTTTACTTATATAAAAAGAAAATTGACTAGTTATTTTTATTTTAAACAACTAGTCAATATCTATTTTTTTATTTTAAAACATTTAAATCTATTTTAGTTAAATGCCAAATATCATCATTATATTCTTCAATAGTACGATCACTTGAGAAATATCCACTCATTGCGATATTAATAAGGCAAGATTTAAACCATTTTTCTTTTTCTTTATAGTAATTTTCAATCTTAGTGCATTCTTTGATATAGGAAGTGAAATCTAAAAGAATAAAATATTCATCATTATGATTCATAATTTCATCAAAGATTCCTCTAAATCTATCAGGAATATTTTCGCACCATGGACCTCTAAAGAGTGAATCTAAAACTCTTCTAATATATTGGTTATTGTTATATAAATCCCAAGGATTATAACTACCACTTTTCTTAATATCTTCAATATCTTTAACTTTTAAACCGAAAATAAATGAATTTTCATCGCCTACTCTTTCATTGATTTCAACGTTTGCACCATCTAAAGTTCCTAAAGTTAATGCTCCATTCATCATAAACTTCATATTTGAAGTACCACTAGCTTCTTTTCCAGCGGTTGAAATTTGTTCACTTATATCAGCAGCAGGAATAATAAGTTCAGCTAAAGAAACGCCATAATTTTCAATAAATACGACTTTCATATATTTTGAAACTTGCGGATCATTATTAACAACATTAGCAACTGCATTAATTAAATTAATAATTTCTTTAGCAAAAACATAGCTAGGGGCAGCTTTTGCACCAAAAATATAGGTATGAGGAACCATTGTAAAGGATGGATTGTTTTTGATTTCAAAATAATAATGCATTATTTTGAAAACATTCATAAGTTGTCTTTTATAAGCGTGGAGTCTTTTAATTTGAACATCAAAAATTGAATTAATATCAACATCAATTCCATTATGTTCCTTAATATATTTAGCTAAAGCGATTTTATTATTATTTTTAATTTGTCTTAATCTTAATAAAGTATCGCTGTCATCTTTAAATTTTAATAAATTTTCAAGTTCTAAAGGATGTTTTTCCCATTTATCACCTATTTTTTCATTAATTAAAGATGATAATTCACGATTAGCATACATAAGCCATCTACGATGAGTTACACCATTAGTTTTATTATTAAATTTTTCAGGGAAGAATTTATAAAATTCTTTAAATGTTTCTTTCTTTAAAATATTAGTATGTAAAGCAGCAACACCATTAACAGAGAAAGCGACAAATATCGCTAAATTTGTCATATGAATCATTCCGTCTTTAATGATAGACATATTGTATTTTTCTCCATCGGTTGCCCCAATTTTATTAGCCCATATTAAGAAACGACGATTGATTTCTTCAATAATCATAAAGCAGCGTGGGCAAAGATCTTGAACGTATCTAACAGGCCATTTTTCTAATGCTTCAGCCATAATTGTATGGTTTGTATAAGCAAAACATTTAGAGACAATTTTATAAGCATCATCCCAACCATAACCATGTTCATCCATTAAAAGTCTCATTAATTCAGGAATAGCCAAAATTGGATGGGTATCATTAAGTTGGAAAACATATTTTTCAGCTAAATTATCGATTGTTCCATAAATTCTTTTATGACTTCTAATAACTGATTGTAAACCGGCCGAAACAAAGAAATATTGTTGTCTTAATCTTAAAAGTTTACCGTGTTCAGTTGAATCATCTGGATATAAACCATGACATAATTCATAAATTGTTGATAAATATTCTTCAAAAGATTGATTCTTTGGAATATTATCTTCGCTTGGTTGAGCACTCCAAAGTCTTAACGAATTAGCAACTCCATTTTTATATCCAACAACATAAACATCATATGGACAAGCTCTAACCTTAATTGCATTAGCAGTTTTAATTGCATAACTTCCATCTGATTTAATATATGTTTCAGCATTACCATAGAAACTTACCTCACATGAATGTTTAGGCTTTCTTACCTCCCAAACAAATCCATTAGATAACCATTGATCTGGAAGTTCAACTTGTTTCTCATTAATAATTTTTTGTTTAAAGAAACCATATTCATATCTAATACAATTTCCACTTCCTGGTAAACCTAAAGAAGCTATTGAATCTAAAAAACAAGCAGCTAAACGGCCTAAACCACCGTTTCCAAGTCCAGCATCTGCTTCTTCATCTTCTAATTTTCCAATATCGATACCAAGTTCAGCTAAACCATCTTTAGCAATATCAAAAATACCGAGATTCATCATATTATTGGTAAGTAATCTACCAATTAAAAATTCCATTGAAAAATAAACTAATTGTTTCCCTTGTTGTTTAGTACATGCTTGACGTGTATTTCTCCAATTTACTCCAGCATAGTCTCTAACAAGTTCACCTAATATATCAAATTGTTCACTAATATGGGCTTCTTGAGGATTCTTACCATATTTAGCAATAATTCTTCCTGTATATTCTTTTTTAAATTCTTCCTTATTATCAAAAATCATATAATTTATCCTTTCTCATAAAAAATAGCAAAACATTGCTATTTTTTAAAGTATTTTTTTCTAGACAATTAATTTTACACTACTCTAAAGGCTCTTTGTATTTAAAAATCATTGCTGCAAAAGGAGCGATTTTAATAGTGAATTTATGTGGACGGAATTCAGGACCATATTCAGTTGAAGAAATTGGAAGTCCATTATAAGCGTTACTTCCGCCATATACATCTTTATCAGAATTGAAAATTTCTTCATAAACACCTGGTCTAGTTAATCCAATTTCATAATATTCATAATAATTTGGAGTCATATTATAAACAAAAACCAAATGAGAATCTTTTACTCTTCTTTCAAAAGCAAAGATTGAATCATTAGCGTTATCAACCATTAACCAATTGAAATGAACTGGATTATATTCTTCAAAATACATCGCTTCTTCATTACGATAAATAAGATTTAAATCACGGCATAATCTTGAGACGCTATCGTGTTTTGGGAAGCGTTTTAAATCCCATGGAAGCGATTTATTTTCATTCCACTCATCCCATGAAGCAAGTTCATTTCCCATAAAATTAAGTTTTTTACCAGGATGACCAAATTGATAGGTATATAAATTTTTAACTAGAGCAAATTTTTGATCATAATCTCCCCACATCTTATTAATAATAGTTCCTTTCCCATGAACGACTTCATCATGTGATAAAGGTAAAAGGAAATTTTCACTAAAGAAATATGCCATTGAGAAAGTTAATTTATTATGTTCATATTTTTTATAAACAGGGTCTAAATGATAATATTTTAAAGTATCATTCATCCATCCTAAATCCCATTTATAATCAAAACCTAAACCATTCCAATCAGTTGGTTTTGTAACTCCAGTAAAATCAGTTGAATCTTCAGCAATCATCATAACACTACAATGAGCAATATGAATTTTACCATTTAATCTTTTAATAAATTCGGTAGCACCGAAATTTTCACCATTATTTTTATTTCCATCCCAATAAACAATATTAGAAACAGCATCACATCTAATACCATCAAAATGGAAATATTCAATAAAATAATTCATAGCAGACATTAAAAAAGAACGGACTGGATCTTTTCCTAAATCAAATTGTTTGCTTCCCCAAGGTGAATACATATGATTATCACCATATTCATACATTGGAGTTCCATCAAACATCGATAATGACCACGTATCAGTTGCAAAATGAACAGGAGCAAAATCTAAAATAACTCCAATTCCTGCTTGGTGCATCCTATCAACAAAACTCATAAGTTGGAAAGGATTTCCATATCGAGAATCAACACTATAAAAACCAGTTGCTTGATAGCCCCAACTTCCATCGAATGGGTATTGAACAACTGGCATTATTTCAATATGGGTATATCCTAAATCTTTTAAATAAGGAATAAGATAATCAGCAATTTCTTCATAGGATAAATTTCTTCCATCAACTTTGCCCTTCCATGAACCTAAATGCATTTCATAAATTGACATCGGACGGTCAAAATTTCTATCTCTAGTATTTAAAAATGGTCGGTCATGCCAAATAAATCCTTCTATATTAAAAAGTCTTGAACATGTTCCTGGACGATATTCACTAAAAAAAGCGTATGGATCAGCTTTATCAACATAATTTCCGTTAGCATCTCTAAAATGAAATTTGTAAGAAGAATAATTATGTAAATTTGGAATAAATAATTCCCAAACTCCACAATCGTCAACTTTATACATTTTATGTCTTCCAACGTCCCAATCGTTAAAATCACCTATAATAGAAACGTCATCAGCCATTGGTGCGTAAAGTCTAAAAACTACACCATCAATCATTCTCTTATGCTTTTGTTTTTTAAAAAGTTTTGGGTTTTTCTTCGATGGTACATCAATATCTTCTTCTATCTCCCATTTTGTAAAATGAGCACCAAAATACTTATAAGCTTCAATTGTTTGACCATTTAGAAAGTCATAGAGTAGACCATAAGCCATAATTTCTAATTTCTCCTAAGAATTTTTTTACAAAAATATTATAAAACAAACCATTTTATTATTCATCAAAAAAACAACACGTTTTATTATAAAATTTGATTAAATTAATATATAATAAATATGTTTTTTGGAGGAAATTATAAT
>CALVMY010000104.1 GCA_944349405.1 uncultured Bacilli bacterium
ATAAATCAAAGCATAAACTTCTGCTTGACTTAAATGCCATTTTTTATTTTGTTTAAAAAAATCTTCAAGTTTAATATTAGTAGACTTAATTTCATCAATAGTAATTTCACCATTATCACCAATTATAATTCCATCACATCTACCGCTAATTGAATATAAATAATTGCCGTATTCAAAACTATACTTCAAAAAATACTCAGGGATATATTTTTCGCCTTGTAAAGATTGATAAGATCGGTGAATTTTACTCCCTTCTTGCATCGTAGTAATATTAAAAATTCTAGAATCAATATTTCCAGTTCTTAAAATAAAATCGACTAAATCATGTACACTAAGTTCAACTTTAATCATTTTTAATTAAATCACCAATTTTAAATTCTTTTGCGTTTCCATTATAAAAATCACTAAAATTCATTACTTTTTTTCCTTGCTTTTGAATCAAATTGATTTTTAAAGCGTTTTTTGAACATTTGATTATAAAATTCTTTTTATTATATTCAATAATTGTTCCCGGAATTTCTTGACTATTATTATTGACAACTTCGCTCTTCAAAACCTTATATTTCAATCCATTAAAAGTGAAATGCGCTCCAGGAATTAAAGATAGTGCTCTAATTTTATTAAAAATAGTTTCTGCATCACCATCAAAATTAATAATTTCATCTTCTTCTTTTATCTTTTTAGTAAATGTAACATTATTTTCATTTTGCTCTATTCCTTCAAGTTCGTTATTTAAATAAGCATCTAAATATTTTTCAACACAATCAAAAGAGGCAATCTTTAATTTTTCTACTAAAGAAGAAAAATTATCATCAAGATTAATTTTAACTTTCTCAATTGCGAAAACACGCCCTGCATCCATTTTATCGACCATTTCCATTAATGAAATGCCTGTTTCCTCATCACCATTTAATAAAGAATATTGTATAGGAGCAGCTCCACGATATTTAGGTAAGATAGAAGCGTGTAAATTTAAACAACCATATTTGGGAACCATCAAAAGATCATGCGAAATTATTTGTCCAAAAGCTAAAGTTAAAATTAAATCAGGTTGCAATTTAATTATTTCATCAACGTGTTTGCTTACTTTAGAATACTGAAAAACTGGTAAATTATATTTCAAAGCAACTTTTTTAGTTGGAACCGGCTCAATATTGCCTTTTCTACCAACCGGCTTATCTTCTTGAGCAACTAGTCCAATAATGTTATATTTATTTTCAAGCATTTTTTCCAAAAGAAATGCACTTATCTCAGGAGTCCCAAAAAATAGTATTCGAATATCTTTTTTGCTAATCATTTTACTTCTCCTTTCTTTCTTAAATTCGTTTATTATTTTACCAATTTTTTGCCGAAAAAAGTAAATTTTTTACATTGATTTTTATAAGTTGTTTTGGTATTATTTTTAAGCATATTAATTGAGGTAGATATTATGGCAAATATTAAATCACAAATTAAAAGAAATAAAACAAACGAAAAAGCTAGATTAAGAAATATCTCTTACAAATCAAAATTAAGAACTGCAATGAAAGCTGTTAGAGTGGCTTGTGAATCAAAAGATTTAGAAAAAGCAACTTTAGCATTAAATAAAGCCGTTTCAATTATTGATAGAGCAGTCGTAAAAGGTATTGTCCATAAAAAAACTGCTGCTAGAGAAAAGAGCTCATTACAAAATCTAGTAAATTCAATTAAATAAGTACCTATGATTGGTACTTTTTTTATTTTAAATACTCGATAAAAACATTTCGAAAGCAAAAAAACGATCAATATTGCCAAGTTTAATATTTTTATCTATCTCATAAAGTTCTTTTAAAATTTTATTAATATCATTTAATGTATATTTTTTTAAATTACGCAAAGAAATCGAAACCCTATAAGGATTAACATTTAGCAAGGAAGCAATTTCATCATAATTTTGACCTTTATTTGATAAAAATAAAATTTCATCATAAAAAAGAAAATTAGTCGTCAAAAAGGCAATTAAAGTAACAATTTCAACGTTTCTAACTCTTAAATCATTATAAATCTCAAAAATTTTTTTATAATTTTTAGCAAGAATCATATTAGATAATTCAAAAATATTATCATTTATATTAATCGAGCATATTTCTTCAACGTCTTTTTTTGTAATATTTTTATTCTCACAATAAAGCATTAATTTTGTCGCTTCATTAGAAAATAAATATAAATCTTCTTTTATATTTTCTTCGATTAAATTGATGGCATTTTCTTCAATATTATAGCCATTCATCTCAAAATATTTTTTTATGTAGGACAAAAAATCAGATTTTTTTATTAACGGGAAAGAATAAATTTTACCAATTTTATCTAACAATTTAACTACTTCACTTCTTTTTAATAAAGTATCTTTGTGGGTAACAAAAATAATTAATAAATCTTCATCGTTGGCTTCTAAATTCTTTATCAACTTATTTAAGCGATAGATATCAATCTTTTTTCTTTCTTTATCAACTGACAAAAAATCAGCATTATCTAAAATAATAACTTTTTTATTAAAAAAACCTAAATCCATTTGTTCTAATGAAAAAATAAATTCATCAATTCCATCATCTAAGTAATCTAAATGTACAATATTTCCTTCTTCATTATTAAAAAAAGATTTAATTAATTTATTAATTCTTTGTCTTATTAAAAAATCTTCCGAACCAAATAAAATGTAATTCATCAAAAATATTTTACTATAATCTTAATAAAATTTATATGTGATAGTTCCTTCTAAATCAGTTCTTCTTATCTTAATGTTAAGTTTATTTAAATTAGATATTACTTCTTCATTTGGGTGGTTATACCAATTATTTTTCCCACATGAAATTATAGCTTCTTCTGGCTTAATTTCTTTTAAAAATTCTAAAGATGAAGCTGTTTTTGAACCGTGATGGGAAACTTTTAAATAATCAACATCTAAATTTTGATATTCTTCAATTATTCTTTTTTCAATGTCTTTTGAAGCGTCTCCCATAAATAAAAAAGCATTTTCTTTTATATTTAAATATAAAACTAATGAACGGTTATTTTCATCACTCCAAAGATCAATAAAATTATTTAAATTTGAAATATCTAAGGAGGATTCCCTAGTTTTGAATTGATTGAAATTATTGTAATCATAAATATTATTAATTTTAAAATTTTCTTTTAACGATTCTAAAGCCCCGTAATGGTCAAAATCATAATGAGTTATAAAAACTGCTTCTAATTCATATATTCGATTCTTTTTAAAAAAAGGTATCAAATTATTATTCGCTAAATCAGTATACGTAAGTCCTCCAGTATCAATTAAATAATTTTTATTTTTATAGCGGATTAATGTCGAATCTCCTTGACCAACATTTATAAAACTAACTTGATAAGATAAAAAATTATCAATTGGGAGTGAATAGGTTAATAAAAACAAAGTTAACATCGAACCTACTAAGATATATCTTTTTTTATAATTAATCTCATAAAAATAAAAGAAAAATATCAATAATAAATAATATATTATTATTAAAAATTCATTTAATGGTGGAAGAAAAATACTTATTTTTAAAGAGTCAAAAGCATAAATAATTCGATAAATAATTCCAAATATTCCTTCAATTATAAATGGAGGCAAAAATAAAAAAGTTAAAATAGAAATAATAAATAAAATTTTAGAAAAAGGTAAAAAAAGCATAATAAATAAAAAAGAGAATAAATTTAAAGAATTATTAAAAGAAATATTGAACGGTAATATTACAAAACCTAGTAATAATTGTATAGCTATCTTTTTTTCAAAATATTTAAGTTCATAAAATTTAGAAGCAGTTAAATGTAAGAAAAAATAAATTAAAAAAGACATGTAAAAACCTGCTTGATAAATAATTCTTGATGAAATAAGAATGAAAAAAGAGCCAACAATTGATATAACTTCAATTCTTGAATATTTTTTATTTAAGTAGCATTTATTAATAAAATTAAAGATAAAAAAGATAATTACTTTTATTGTTGTAAATCGACTTATATTTATTAATAAAAATGGTGAAAAAGTAATAAATGCTAAAATATATGATTCTTTTTCGTTAAATTTAAATTCAAAAATCTTTTTTAATCCATATAAAACAAAATTTAAATAAATACCAGTTAAAGAAAACAATGTAATTAGCTGTAGTTCTTTTAATAAATGCGTTTCTTTTAAAGAATAATCTAATGATGAAAATAAAAATCCACTAATAAAATTTCTATAAATTGGGTCACTAAATTTATTTAAAAAATTAACTTTTAAAAAATAAAAAGATAGAGGAAAGTCAAAAACTTCCTCTATCTTTGAAAAAGAGATTTCCTGGTCAACACTTTTTGAAAATAAATATGATTTAAAATCAAAACCAGATTCAAGCGTTTGAAAATCTAAGTTTACAAATTTTGAATCATTTATTTTGATAATATCGAAATTATCAAACAATAAATTTTCATCAATATCTAAATAAAAAGATTTAAAACCATTAAAACAAATTAGATAACTTTCTTTTCTTTCTAAAACTATAAAATAAGAGGTGTTTAATAGATTAAGTGATTCTTTTAAATAGATAAAAAGAAAGGATATGACAAAAGTTAAAAGAAAAATTATAAATAACTTTTTTAATCTTTTAAAAGAAAGAATTACTAGTGCAAAAATTATAAAAATCAATGCAATAAAATAAAATTTATTATAAAGCAAAGATGATGAAATTAAAGAAAGAAAGATTGTTAAAAATATCATTTTAATCCTTTAAAATAATTTCATTTCTCATTTTCGAAAAAGTTGCGTTTCCAATCCCAGAAACATTTTTAAGCTCTTCAAGTGCATAAAAAGTTCCATTTTCATCGCGGTAGTCAACTATTTTTTGACTAATTGTTGCCCCAACTCCACTTATATCCATAAGTTCGGCAGTTGAAGCAGTATTAATGTTAATTTTTTCAATTGGATTATTTCCACATACATCGTCAACTTCAAATTTTGGTGGAATATAATACGATTCGTTTTCAGTCAAAATCGCTTCAAAAAAATAACATCTTTCATCAGCATTTGTAGTAACTCCGCCAGCAGCCTCAATTAATTGAGACATTGTTGCTCCTTCATCTAAAACATAGTTCCCTTCTCTAACTACTTCACCGCTAATTCCAACAGAAATTTTGCTTTCTTCATCGATGCCTGAATCGATAATCGAATCTTCATTACTCGATGGATTATCTAAAGTAGGATCGATTGCTTTAAAAACAACAAGTCCAATAACTGTAACGACTAAAGCACCTAAAATAATTTTAACTACCATAAATAAAAACCTCCTTCACTATTCAAGAATGTAATGAAGAAGGTTTTTTTACAAAAAATTTTATTTTTTATTTTATTTAATTTCTAAAATTTCAATTTCGTATGGTTTATTGGCTTTAACAGTTAATATTTCGCCTTCATTATGCCCCATTAAAGCAGCACCAAGAGCACAAACATTTGAAATTTTAATATCATTAGGATCACTAAGTGGATTAGATTCAATTGAGGAAACTAATCTAACAGTCATAATTTTTCCATCTGATAAATCTTTAAATGTAACAACGCTTGAAATTTTTGCACTTGCATCCTTTTTGCTACTAGTTGCAATTTTTGCATCAGCTAAAATTGCTTCGATTTCTTTAATTCTCCCTTCAATTTCAGCTTGTTTATTTCTAGCAGCATCATAATCTGCGTTTTCTGAAAGGTCACCCATTCCTCTAGCATTTTGTAGTTGTTCAATTACTGCTGGACGTTCGACATCAATGAGATGTCTATATTCTTTTTTTAAATCTTCGAGACCTTCTTTTGTTAAAATTAAATCTTTTGAATTTACCATATACTTATCCTCGTTATTTGCTCAAATATTTTATCATAAATTATATTATTTAATATCATTTATTTTAGGATCTTCTTCATAAGCAGCTAAAACTTCATCTGCTTCTTCTAATTCTTCTTCGTCAGTAACCTCAAAAAGTTCGCCGTTATCACTATATTTCATAACATAGACATCACTTGGATTTACTTTGTCATAAATAAAAACATATTGACAGCCTCTTTCTTCATTTTCATAAGTAAAAAGAATGTTATATAAATATTCATTACCTTCATCATCGATAATTTGAATTTCATTATCATTTAATATCTTTGCCATCTTTACTCCTTAAATAATCTTCCAAAATAATAAAAGCACTCATCATATCGATATTATTTTTAATTTCGCTTTGATTTGCGCCACTTTTAATGAGCCTCTCTTTTGCTTCAAAAGTAGAATATGATTCATCAAAAAAAATAAATTCGATATCGTTTTTTAATTTTAATGCATCAGAAACAAAACGTCTTACAGATTTGCATCTTTCTCCTTCGCTACGATTAATTTGCAAAGGCAAACCAATAACGATTTTATTGATTTCTAAAATATTAATAACGTCAACTAAGTGTTCTCTCGCTTTTTTAAAATTGCCTTTTTCAAAGGTAAAATTCTCATAATTATGAATAATTCCTAGTGAATCACTATATACAATTCCTAGCGTTGTTGTTCCTAAATCTAATCCGATATATTTTTCCATTTTATTTTAATTCATCAAATGTAAAAGATAATTTATCAATATCTTCAATATTTCCTTGTGCTCTATCTGGTTTTCCTCCACCATTTCCTCCGCAAACGTTGGCAACTTTCTTTAATACATCACCGGCTTTAACTCCATCCTCAATTAATCGCTTTCCAACACCAACTATAATAGGATGTTTTCCGTTTTCATCACCAACAATAACTACTAAATAATTACTAGTTTTCCCCTTAATAACATCTAAAATATGAATTAAGCCTTCTCTATTAACATCGTTAAAATAATTTACAATAAACGTGATTTCATTTGATGGTTTAATTAAAGACGAAATTAAATTAGCTTTCGAATCAAAAATTTCATTATTTAATTTTTTAATCATTTCTTTATCATCAGATATTTCATTGTTTAAAGAATTTAATTTCAAAAGAATTTCATTATTTGATTTAATTTTTAAAGAATTGCGAATTTCAGAGAGTAATTCATCTCTTTGTTTTAAATATTTATATGCTTCAAATGAAGTTGTTGCTTCAATTCTTCTAACACCTGCGGAAATACTCTCTTCTGATTTAATTACAAATAAGCCAATGTCACCACTATTATTTACGTGAGTTCCACCACAAAATTCTTTAGAAACATCTCCAAAAGTAACTACTCTTACTAAATCTCCATATTTTCCGTCAAATTCTGCCAAAGCACCTGTTTTTTTAGCTTCTTCAACAAGTAATTCTAAAGTTTCGTTTGGAATCATCATTGAAATATATTTATTAACTTCTTTCTCAACTTTATTTAATGTAACTTGATCAATTTTTTCAAAATGAGAAAAATCAAATCTTAAATATTCCTCGTTAACAAAACTGCCTTTTTGTTTAACATCATTACCAACAATTTTTATTAAGGCTGATTGTAAAAGGTGTGTCGCACTATGATTTTTCATAATTGCGGCTCTTCTTTCTTTATCAATAACCAATTTAACTTTATCACCTAAACCGATTTGACCAAACTTAACTTTTATATGGTGTAAATGTTGCTTATTTGGAGCTTTTATAACATTTGAGACAACTGCATTAAAAGATTCATTTTCAATATAGCCCTTGTCTGAAACTTGTCCTCCCATTTCAGCATAAAAATTAGTTTTATCAAGAATAACATCCCCTTCATCTTCAATAGATTCAACTTTAACACCGTCTTTAAAAAGAGCAATAACTTTACTATTTAAATCGCTATAATCATAAGTAAATTCAGATTTTAAGTTAAAATCTAATAAATCTTTGGATTGTTTATTAAATGATTCAATATTTTTTCTAGAATTTCTTGCCAATTCTTTTTGTTTATTTAAACAATCATGGAATTTATCTAAGTCTACACTTACACCACTATCTTGACAAATTTCAATTGTAAGTTCGATAGGGAATCCATAAGTATCATATAGTTTGAAAGCGTCTTCTCCTGATAATTCTTTCTTATTATCAATCATTACATTTAAAATATTTTCACCACTATTTAATGTTTTAATAAATTTTTCTTCTTCTGCCTTAATAATTTTCATTAAAAAATCTTTTTTATCGACTAAATATGGATAAAAGCCATTCATAACTTCAACTACAGTAGGCACTAATTTATATAAGAAAGGTTCATGAAATCCCAGTTTTTGACCATATCTCATCGCTCTTCTTAAATGTCTTCTTAAAACATAACCTCTTCCTTCATTAGAAAAGAATTCACCATCTGCTAAAGCGAAAGTGCAAGCTCTAATATGATCGGCAATAACTCTATAAGGCATTAAATAATCACCCTCATATGGTTTATTGCAAAATTTCTTTGTCTCTTCAATATAAGGCATAAAAAGATCTGTTTCGAAGTTAGTTTCAGTTTCTTGTAAAACGCATGCTATTCTTTCTAATCCAGCACCGGTATCGATATTTTTATGAGGAAGTTCTTTATAGTCTTTTCTTTCTACACCATTAACAGCGTTAAATTGTGAAAAAACAATACCCCAAATTTCAATATAACGATCGTTTTCCATATCATTTTTCAAAAGATCAATTCCAATATGTTTTGGGTCGTATTTTTCTCCTCTATCGAAGAAAACTTCGGTATTAGGACCGCAAGGACCTTCGCCAATTTGCCAAAAATTACCTTCTAATGGAATTAAATGTTCACTATCTAACCCTTGCTTAATCCATAAATCACGTGTTTCTAAATCATCTGGATGATAAGTAACATATAACTTTTCTTTATCTAATCCAAAATATTTATCATTTGTTAAAATTTCAAAAGCCCGTTCAATAATTTCTTTTCTAAAATAATCGCCAATTGAAAAATTTCCTAACATTTCAAAAAAAGTATGATGTCTTGCAGTTCTTCCAACATTATCAATATCATTGGTTCGAATACATTTTTGAACATTAGTAATTCTTTTACACTCAGGTATCTCACTTCCATCAAAATATTTTTTTAAAGCGGCTACGCCAGCATTAATCCATAACAATGATGTGTTATTTTGTGGAATTAAACTAGCGCCTGGTTCAATCATATGTCCCCTTTCTTTAAAGAAATTTAACCATGTATCTCTTATTTGTTGTGAAGTAAGTTTATTCATAAATACACTCCTATAAAATAAAAAAATCCTAAATAATAAAAATCATTTAGGAACGAATTTATCGCGGTACCATCCTATTTCAAAATTAAATTTTGCACTTAATTAGACAGTATTTTACGTATACAATAACGAGGCTTTTAACCTTTTAATGGGAAGTGGCTAAGATATGTTTTTAATGAAGTATTTTCACCATAAACTTCTCTCTAAAATTAAAAAATATATCTTTCTTTTCCTCGATTTAAAATTATAGAGAAAAAACTAATATTATTCAATGGTAACTTTATTAGTAAATAAAGCAATTGATCGAATTAAATAGAAAATATCTATAATGCCATTAAAAATTATAAAAACAATCATGCCAATAGAAATAATAGAATTATTATTTTCAGGAGAGTAAACCAAATTCAAAAAATCTCTTCCTCCATTTACGATTAAGAAAAACTGTGGTTGGAATACTAAAAAAATAAGAGATAATATGTTTACAGTTGATGAAATAATTAGCAAAACTTGTCTATTAAAATAAAAAATCATAAATATTAAAGAAATTAAATTAACAATCAAACCAATAACAGTTAAATAATCAAATGCAAAAGTTGCCGGAATAAAGATTGAAGTATCTAAAACTAATTCGTTATCAACATAACTACCTCTTAAAATAATTGAGTTTCCCCCAAAAATTGCAGTTCTGCCATTTATTAAACTAATTATTTGTTCACCATCTTCATTAATAAGATGATGAGATTCAAAATCCAATGTAAAAAGCAAGAATAGAGAAACAACAAATCCTATTAATGTAGCAATTAAAGAAATTATTCTAAATATTCTATTTTTCATACTAATCTTTTAATTTACCTTTATAAAAAACATTTTCGATAAGTCCGCCGCCAACGCATTCTTCACCTTTATAAAAAACACATGCTTGTCCAGGGGTAACAGCTTTATAAGGTTCATCAAAAACAAGACGAACATCTCCATTCTCTAAATTATAACACTTTACGCCCCTATCATCTTGACGATAACGAAATTTAGCCATTAAATGCTCGCCATCAGCAATTTTTTCATTAAAATAATTCATTGAAGAAATAATAGCTTCGTCACTTAAAAGGTGCTCATCTTCTTTATCATTTGCAACATAAAGAATATTATTTTTAACATCTTTTTTACAGACAAAAAAGCCATGAGATTCTAATCCTTTGACTCCCCCAATTCCTAATCCTTTTCTTTGACCGATCGTGTAATAATAAACTCCCTCATGTTCACCCAAGACTTTGTTTGTATTAATTTCAATAATCTTTCCTTTTTGAGCAGGAATATAATTTTTTAAAAATTCTTTAAAGTTTCTTTCTCCAATAAAACATATTCCAGTCGAATCTTTTTTATTTTCTACGGATAAAAGATTTTGCTCTTCTGCAATTTTTCTTACCTCTTTTTTTGTAATATCTCCCAAAGGAAAAAGAGAAAATTTTAATTGTTCATTGCTGATTTGACTTAAAAAATATGATTGATCTTTTGATTTATCAAACGCTTTATATAAATAAGTTTTACCATCCTTATCGACTCTTTTTGCATAATGACCCATCGCAATCATATCGCATCCATTCTTCTTTGCAAAATCAATAAATGGTCCAAATTTAATATATTTATTACAAAAAATATCAGGATTTGGTGTTCTCCCTTTTTTATATTCATCTAAAAAATAAGAAAAAACATTGTCCCAATACTCTTTGATATAATCAATTCTTAATAAAGGTAAATTCAATCTATCAGCGACATCTTTGGCATCTAAATAATCTTGTTCTTGAGGGCAAATATTATTATCAATTGTAGGATTACCTAAATAATCATTATTTGCTAACGAGTCCCAATTTCTCATAAAGCAACAAATAACTTCATGCCCTTCCTTCTTTAATAAATAGGCAGCAACAGCACTATCTACACCTCCACTTAATCCAAGCATTACTTTCATAATTAAAAAAGCTCCTTTGAATCAACCATGATTGTAAAAGGACCATCATTTGTTAAATTTATTTTCATATCAGCACCAAAAATACCTTCTTTTACATCAAAGCCTAAAGATTTAATATGCTCATTGAATTTTTGATATAAAATAGAAGCTTCATTAGATTTTAAAGAGTGAATAAATGATGGACGATTTCCTTTTTTAATATCCGCATATAATGTAAACTGCGAAATAGACATAATTTCTCCACTAACATCTTTTAATGATAAATTGGTCTTTCCATTTTCATCTTCAAAAATTCGTAAATTACAAATTTTTTTAGCGACTTTATTTACAATTTCTAAATTATCGCCTTCAGTAAAAGAAACTAAAAGTAGATATCCTTTCGATATCTCATTAATAATTTTTTCATCTATTTTTAAATTAGCGTTTAAAACACGTTGAATAAGTACTTTCATTGCTCATTAATATTAATACTTTTTTCAATAAATTCATATATAATTTATATATTATGCGTAAACCTTTAGCCTTTAGAATTCGACCAAATACTCTTAATGATATTATTGGACAAAAAGATTTAGTTGGCGATAATGGATTTTTAACAAATTCAGTCAATGCAAAAACTCCACTATCTTTTATTTTATATGGTCCTCCTGGAACTGGGAAAACAACAATTGCTGAGGCATATGCTCATTCATTAAATGCTCATTTAATTAAATTAAATGCTGTTACTTCAAATAAAAAGGATATTGAAGAGGCAATTAATGAGGCTAAATATTATGAACCTACTATAGTTATAATTGATGAAATTCATCGCATAAATAAAGATAAGCAAGATATTTTACTGCCTTTCGTAGAGGATGGAACAATATTTTTAATCGGTGCAACAACTGCTAACCCATATATTTCGATTAATCGTGCAATTAGAAGCAGAGTTCATCTTTTAGAAGTTAAACCTCTAAACATTGAAGATATTGTTGAAGGATTAAAAAGAGCCATAGTAAATAAAGAGGGTTATGATGGAAAATTAGAAATTGATGAAGATTCATTAAAATATATTGCCACTTCTTCAGGGGGCGATTTTAGATTTGCACTCAATTATTTGGAAATCTTATCTATTTCCTACAAAGATCAAAAAATTAACCTTGAAATGGTTAAAAAGATATTAAAAGTTTCAAACTTTTTAACCGATAAAGATGAAGACATGCATTATGATAGTGTTTCAGCTATGCAAAAATCAATTAGAGGTAGTGATGTAAATGCCGCATTATATTATGCAGCAAGATTATGCATTGCAAACGATTTACAAAGTTTAACTAGAAGATTATTAGTTACTGCCTATGAAGATATAGGAATAGCAAACCCTCAAGCTTGTATGAGAACAAAAATAGCAATAGATAGTGCTGAATATGTAGGTTTGCCTGAAGCTATAATTCCTTTGTCAGTTGCAATTGTCGATTTATGTCTGTCCCCAAAATCAAAAGCAGCAAATTCAGCAATAAACGAAGCTATGCAAACGGCTTCGTCTAAACCTCTTCCTGTTTTGGATTATTTAAAATTTACTCCAGTTAACGTTAAAGAAGAAGATAAATATCCTTATGATAGACCGGAACTACGGATTCATATGCAATATTTACCTGAAATTTTAAAGCAAGCTAAATTTTACAAGCCAAACAAAAATGCTTCTTCATCTTATGAAAAAGCATTAAATGAAAATTATTTAAAACTAGAAAAGATTATTCGCTCCTCTAATCTTAGAGAGTTAAGAAAAAAATATCTAAAAGATAACTAATTATCAACTAATAAAATACTAATCTATTAATATTTTTTTAGATATTAAATTTTTATCAAATTTTTCTTCGATTCTAAAAGCATTTAAAACATCGTTTTCAATTTTTTTAAAATCTTCTTTATTAGTATATAATGTCGCAAGCAACTCTCCGTTACTAATTGGGTCACCTATTTTTTTATTCAAAACAATTCCGGCAGACATATCAATAATATCTTCCAACTTTTCTCTGCCGCCGCCTAATTCCATAGAAGCTTTTCCAATAGCCAAGGCGTTAATTTTTGTAACAAATCCACTATTTAGCGAATATATTTTGATAATATTTTTAGCAACTGGAAATTTTTCGGGATATTCAATATATGAAACATCGCCTTTTTGAGCTTTAACGAATTCTTTAAATTTTTCAAATGCTTTCCCATTATTAATATTTTCTGTTAAAGCTCTTCTAGCGTCCATTTCATTATCGAAAATCTTTGCTTGTTGGAGCATAATCGAGCCACTTGAAAGACATAATTCAATTAAATCCTTTGGACCATTACCTTTTAAAGTATTTATAACTTCTTTAACCTCTAAATTATTTCCTACGGCCAATCCTAAAGGTTGATCCATATCAGTAATTTCTGCCCTTACATCTTTATTTAATTCTTTACCAATATCAACCATTGTTTGCGCTAATTTTTTAGCATCATCAATAGTTTTCATAAAAGCTCCACTTCCATATTTAACATCTAAAAGAATGCAATCAGCCCCACTAGCCAATTTTTTAGACATAATTGAACTCGCAATCAAAGGTATTGATGAAACGGTTGCTGTTACATCTCTTAAGGCATATAATTTTTTATCTGCGGGGTCTATTTCAGAATCTTGGCCAATAATAGCCATTCCAACAGTATTTATTTGATTTTTAAATTCTTCGTAATTTTCATAAATATCAAATCCAGGAATTGACTCTAATTTATCTAAAGTACCTCCGGTATGACCTAATCCTCGGCCGCTCATTTTAGCCAATTTTCCACCGCATGAAGCAACCATTGGGCCTAAAACTAAGGAAACTTTATCGCCAACTCCGCCAGTTGAATGTTTATCAAGTTTTAATCCAGGAATTGAAGACAAATCCCAAACTTCACCAGAAATACGCATTTCATCAGTTAAAATTCCAATTTCTTTTTTATTCATTCCTCGAATATATATTGCCATTAATAAAGCGCTGGCTTGATAATCTGGGATCTCATTAGCTACATATCCTTTTATAAAATAATGAATTTCTTCTCTATTTAATTCATAGCCATCTCTTTTTTTCTCGATAATTTGTTCAATATTCATAAGTTATCCTCTTTTAAGAATATTATAGATAAAAAAATGTTAGTTTTGTATCAATTTTTGTATAATAAAAAATATGAATTTTATCGAACATTTAAATAAATATTATCCTGATGATTTAGTTGAAAAATTAATCAAAGAATTAAAAAAAGAAAGAACTTCTTCTTTGATATTAAATACTCAAAAAATTGATAATATTTTTTTTAAAAATGAATTCCCTGAGATTGAAAATCATCCTTTTTTAAAAAATGTCTATTATTTTGATAAAAAAATTTATGAATTAGGAAAAAATTATTTATTTGATAATGGGGCTTATTATATTATGGATGCTTCAAGTATGCTCGTATCTTATTTTTTAAATCCCAAAGATAACGATTTAATTCTAGATATGTGTGCAGCTCCAGGAGGAAAAACAATTTTTGCAAGTTTAAATAATAAAAATATTAGGATAATCGCTAACGACTTATCACATTCTCGAGCATTAACATTATCTTCAAATATTGAAAAACTTGGTTTAAAAAATGTAATAGTTATAAATTTTAATTTTTTGAATGATCAACGCATTTTGAATAAAACATTTGATAAAATCATCTTAGATGCTCCTTGTTCTGGCTCAGCGATGTTTAGAAAACTCGAAGAAATGCAAGATGACTGGACTTATGAAAAAGTATTAAATTGTCAAAAAATACAATTTGATTTATTAAACCGTGCGATAGATTTATTAAAGGATGGTGGAGAATTAATATATTCTACTTGCTCTTTTTCTTATGAAGAAAATGAAGAAAATATTCTAAATTTATTAAAAACTAGAAACGATATTGAATTAACAAATTTGCCTTCGATAAAAGGAGATTATCGCCATCCTTCATTAAAAGAGGCAATTCATGTTTTTCCAACATTTTATAAAGGCGAAGGTCAATTTATTGCAAAAATCAAAAAGAAAGGCGAATTAATTAATAATTCTAAAAATATATTAAGCAATGAAAAAGAAATAAAAAACTATAAAGATATAATTTCTTTATATAATCTAGATTTTGCTTCTTATAAAAAGATAAATAATGAATTATACGGTTCTTCTTTCGAATTTGATAACAAAAAAATCCCACTTGTTAGATATGGAGTTAATATTGGGGAATTTAAGAAAAATTACTTCTTGCCTTCTTTTAATTTAGCGCATTATTTATCTAATAAAAATTCAATAATTTTAAACGAAAAGGAAGCTAAAAAATATATTAAAGGCGAAACAATTATTAAAAATTTACCATTAAAAGATGGTTATTATATCGTATCCTTTAAAAATATTAATCTAGGATATATCAAATATGTTAAAGGAATATTAAAAAACCTTTATCCAAAAGGATTAAGACATTAGTTCTTCTTTTATTATAGCTAATTTATTATTAGTTTCGTTTTGACAATCAATTGCAATATCCGTTGTTTTTAAATTTTCATAGTCTTTTGGCTCATAAATTTTAACCAACTTAATATAAATATCGTATTTTTTTGATTTATCTTTTAAAGAAAGAATTTTATCACTTCCAGTTAAAGCGAATGAAACTATTGATTTTTTTGCTTTCATAGCAGGGCGGAAAGTTCCGTGATGAAAATCTAAAGTTTTATATATATCTTCTTTACTTCTTGTTCCTTCGGGAAAAATCATAAAATCAAGATTTTTTGTATTTTTAAGTTTATTTTCAACACGAAGCATTACTTTTAAACTTTGTTTTAAATCATCTCGATCCATAAATTCTCCATCCAAAATTTTAATTGCTCGAGCAACTAAAGGTAGTTTTTTTGTTTCGATTTTAGCAACAAAACTAATTGGTCGAGGTGCTAAAGCAATAAAAATTAAAGGGTCTAAAAGACTTAGATGATTACAAACAAACAAATAATTATCTTCATTATTTCTATTTTTATAAAAATTCGTTAAATCTTCTGCATGAAAATTTACATTGAAAGCCTTAAATATTTTTTTAATGATTTTTTGTATTTTAAAAAATCTTTTTTCCAAACTTCTTTTTTCTGGATGAATTGAATATGGCAATAAACAAGTAAAATAAGTCCAAATTATAGGAAAAATTAACTTAATTATAACTTTAAAGTATTTAAACATTTTTTAAATTGCCTCTTTTTTTAAGAAAACATAGTTACAATGTGGTTCAATTGGTGATGTTTTAATATATAAATCACTTCCTTTAAGATAACCTGCTTGGCCACAAACTAAAAGATAATAATCATCAAATACATTTGTTACGCGATTATCTGTAGGATTAAATGTAATCATAAATTCTTTATTATCTAATGTCTTTATTGAAATAGATAAAATATTGTCATTCAAATTCGAAAAAGAAATCATTTTTAAAATCTTTTCAGGATTTTCTTCGCTTATTTTAAAAACATTCTTTCTAAAATCAATCATCGATTTAAAATATGCAAGCATATCTAAACGTTCGTCTAAAACATTCCGCCTAAATTTATTATAGTGATCACCCATATTATAAGTATTATCTTCATAATATTTTGTTAGCCCTATTTCTTGACCAGCATGGAAAAATGGAACACCAAATGAAAGTAAAATCGTGCCATTAATTTGTTTAATAATATCTAAAACTTTTCTCTCTTGGTCTTTTCCATAAATCGAAGAAACTTTATCAAATAGTGTGTAATTATCGTGACATTCAACATAATTTATAGATTGAGCAGCATTTTTAAATCTTGCTGGATATACAAAATTTGCGCTTGATGAAAGGTAAGCAAACTTAAATCCTTCAACATAAGATAAATTCCCTGTAAAATATCCTCCACTTTTAAGTTTATCAATACCGTTAGGACCTTTTAAAGTGTCACGATAGGTATCGTTAAAAAAGGCGATATTTTCCATCTTAAATGAATTTAGAATTGAAGCTTTTTTCTCACTTTTCAATTCAGTATTCATATCCCAGCCTTCACCATAAATCATAAAATCAGGTTTAATTTCACGACAAACTTTGTCAATTCTATTCATCGTATTAACATCTAAAATCCCCATTAAGTCGAATCTTAAACCATCAATACCGAATTCTTCTGTCCAATATTTGCAGCAATCAACGATTAATTTTTTAACCATCAATCTTTCGCTATCGACATCATTACCACAGCCGGTACCATTGCAAAGTGTTCCATCTTTTCTTTTTCTAAAGAAATATCCTGGAACAACATTTTCAAATGAACTATACAAGCCTTCATAAACATGGTTATAAACAACGTCCATATTTACTTTAATTCCTTTGCTGTGCAAAGCAGATATCATTTTTTTACATTCAATAATTCTTGCATATCCATCATTAGGGTCGGTTGAATAACTACCTTCCGGAACAAAATATTGTTGAGGATCATATCCCCAGTTATAAGAATCTAATGGATGTAATTCATCAATAGTTTTAAAATCATACATCGGTAGAATTTGAACATGAGTTATACCTAAAGAAGATAAATAATCAAGTCCAGCAGGATTTCCAGCTTTTGTTTTTCTGCCTTCTTCTGTTAAGCCTAAATATTGTCCTTTGTGTACAATATCAGTGTTTTCATCAATTGTAAAATCACGAATATCTAATTCATAAATAATAGTGTCTAAATAAGATTTATAATTAGGTAGTTTTTCTTCATGCATATCGATTTTTGTTTTTTCAAAATCAACAACAACATTTTCTTTTCCATTAGCCGTTGAAGCTTTTGCATATGGATCGGTAGTTAAAGTAGGAATTTCATTATTTGTAACTATGTAAACATAATGAAACGAATCATAATCACCTTTTAAAGTTAAAGAATATACACCTTTATCTTCTCTTTTTAAATAATGGCCAACATATGGTGAATCAAAATCTTTTCTAATTAAAAGTTCAACTTTACTTGCTAAAGGTGCCCAAATTTTAAAAGTTGTTTCTTCTTTTGAATAAGTAACCCCCAAATCATCATTAGGATAATAATAATCATCATCAAATCCTGGAAAGTTAATAGCTTCTGAAACATCTAAATTAGCTACTCCATAATTTTCAATACTTAATTTATAAGAATTTCCGAGTTTAAATCCATCTTTATATGTGCATGTGTACATTGAAATTCCATTCAAAAATACTTGTTTTTTTATGTCTAAACGCACAACTTTTTCATCATTGATTGATAAATTAATTGGAGTAGAATCTGGTTTTTGTATAGGTGAAAAAAGTGCTACTTTTACTGTATTATAATCAATTAAATTTGCTCCAAAATAATTATCTATCATAATTTTACAACCCCCACGCAATATTCATTTTCATGAGATAAAGAAGCTTCATAAAACTTATTTTTATACTCAACATAGATAGCTCCTGAATCTTTCTTTTTTATTTTAATTTCTCTTAAATTAACTTTTAAAATATCTAATTCCAAACATTTAATTAACGCTTCTTTAACAGCGAAGCGAGAAGCAAGAAAGGATTCTTTGCTCATAGAATTATAATATTTTTTTAGTTCTTCTTCACTCAAAATTTTTTTAGCAAGTTCCTCTTTATCTATGAATCGAGGAATATATGTTAAATCAATTCCTATTGGCATAATAAAATTTTTTATTTTTTCTTGAATGTGGTTTGTTCAATAGTTCCACTATATTCAGCTTTTACAGCATCATAGTCAAAATTATGTAACAAAACTTTACTTCCTTTAGATGAATTTGTGGCAGGATCACTACTTACAACACCTTCTTTTTGAAGTCTTTTAAAAATTCTTGAGGCACGATTAAAACCAATTGAGAAAGTGGTTTGAATTTTACTCATTGAAATATATTCTTCACTCATTGCCCAATTTTTAACTTCTTGATAAATATCTTCATCGCTGCCAAAGCGTGATTCTTTGCTTGATTCAACTAATGCAGGATCTTGAGCAATAGGTTTATTGATAATATCCATTATTTCCTCATTATATTGAGTTTCATAATTATTTCTTAAATAATCACAAACAGCTTTAATTTCTTGATTAGAAACATAGGCTCCTTGACAACGAATTAAGAAAGTATTGCTTAAAAGGGCACATTTAATAAGCATATCGCCGTTTCCAATAAGTTTTTCAGCTCCGCCTTGGTCAACTATAGTATTAGAGTCGGTATAAGATGATGAAAGTAAAGCAACTCTTGAAGGAATATTAGCTTTAATAACGCCGTTAATAACATTAACAGAAGGTCTTTGGGTTGCGATAATCATATGAATTCCAGCAGCTCTTGCTTTTTGGCCAATTCTAACTACTGGCTCAGAAATACGCTTATTAGATTCAACTAAATCAGCGTATTCATCAACAACTACAACAATAACAGGTAAGGTTTCTTTGCCGTGTGCTAAAGCCCACTCATTATATTCTTTTAATTTTGAGCAATCGGTTTCGGCAAATAAAGCATATCTTTCTTCCATCATGTCACAAATTTTGCTTAAAATTTCATATGGTCTTTGTGGATCATCAATTCCAACAGGTGGGCATAATAAATGAGGAATTTCACGATACTTATTAAATTCAACAGTTTTAGGATCGATAAGTAATAATTTTAAATTATCTGGTGAATTTCTCATAATTAAAGTCATTATCAAAGAATGAACAAAAATAGATTTACCGCTGCCAGTTGTTCCAGAAACAAGTAAATGTGGAGTCTCTTGCAAATCAACAGTTAAAAGTTCGTTGTTAATATCTTTACCAAAAGGAATATTAGTAGGTTTTGTTTTTGGCAAACGATTTAAAGCTTGTAAACAATCTTTAAAATTAACAATAGAGCAAACAGCATTAGCAATTTCGAGTCCAGATGTTGTCTTTCCTAAAACAATTGGTGAAAAACGAGCATTAACTCCACCCAATCTTATACAAATATCATTAATATAAGAGTCAAACCCCTTTATAGATTCACTTCTCTCTGTTTGAATATCATAACGTGTAACCGAAGGACCGATTTTATAAGAAACTACTCGTGCTTTAACACCTAAATCGGTTAAAACTTGATTAATAGTATCGCTTCTTTCTTCAGCGACTTCTTTATTTTTTTGGTCGCTTTCATGAGTCGTTCTATTTTCAAGTAAACTTAAAGAAGGGGCAATATATTTAGTCTTTTTTCGAGTTCTTACTTTACCAGCATTGGCATTTTCTTTATTTAAATCATCTAAATAACCAAAAGTTGGTTTAATAGCAACGTCTTCTTTGACCTCATCATAATTTGACTTAGGAAAAGTATTATCTTCATTTTTAAAATGAGAAGGGAGAATTCTTTCTTCATTTACATTACTTTCTTTAGCGATTGGATGATTATTATATTTTAACTTATCACTAAATTCTTCTTCGTCAAAACGAGCTCTAACAAGAGGCTTATCTTCAAAATGATCTCCAGCATAATATTGTTCTTCAACTCTTGAAGGATCGATTCGATTATTTCTTTCTTTTCTTTCTTCTTCCATTTTTTTAATGAAATCATCTTTTGAAAGTGGTTTGTCTACTTCTTTTTCATCTATTTTTTCTTGATGAACTTCAATGTTTGTATCATCCCCATCTTCTAATGTGTCGATTGTTGTCGTCGTTAAAGTTATATCTTTTGCTTTTGTAAAAGTAGATTTTGGAGAATATTGATAATTAAAATTGCGATATTCATTAAATTTTTTAATTAAATACATTGTTGGGCGAATTAAAAGTAAAACGGCACCAGCAACGAAAATTATTGAACCAATGGCGTATGAAGCGACATAACCTAAAAAATTGTTGATTAATGCAACAAAAAACATTCCAATAATTCCGCTATTGTTTACGATATCGATTCTAAAAAATTCATCAGTTGAAATTACATTATTTAATAAAATAGAGCCAAAATTATCAAAAGTTAAATAAGTGCTTCCATTTTCACCTAAATTTATTCCATTAGTTAAAAGAATCATTCCACCAAGTGAAAATAAAATAACGCCACTTATAAAAAGTCCGATTTTTAATTTAGCTTTTTTATGATAAACGATTAAGGTTAAGCCAAAAATAAATATTAATGCATAAATAATATAGGAGAAAATTCCACCTACAAAAAAAGACACAACCCAAGTTATCGCTCTAGCAGGATAAATAAAAATGTCCCATTTAGAAACCGGGGCTAAATTGAGTGCAAGATATAATGCAAATAAACATATTAAAATACCGATACAACTTTTTGCTGTTTCGTTTGATACTTTTGATAATTTTTCTTAAATTTCCATACATATTAATTATATAAAATATATAAAAAAATTCCATTGAAAATAATGGAATTTCTAAGGTTTTTATAAGATTCTTGTTATTATTCTATAATAACAATATTAGGTTTAACAACTGGATTACGATTATTATTCTTAAGAAGCATTTTTCTTAAAATATTAACAATGCGATCTTCGAGTTCGTTGACATCAAAATTAATTGTTTCATTTAACCATTCTTTAACGTTTTCAACGAATACTTTTTGGATATCTTTAAGCATTTGATCGGCATCTTTGTCTTTTAAAAATAAAAATCCTCTCATTTGAATATCAGGACCTGCTAGAATATCTCTTTGACTTTTGGAAATCGCGCATCCCAAAACTACTACTCCATCTTCACCTAATCTATTTCTATCAGAAATAATTTCATTAACTACATCTCCTACACCGATTCCATCAATCATTACATCTCCAATAGAAATTCGATTGTCATAATTAAAATCTAAAGATGGTAATTTATTATCTTCAAAAACTAATGTTTGACCATTATCAAGTAAGAAAATAGATGAATGTGATAATCCTATTCCCATATCAAATGCTAATTTCGCATTAGCTAATAATGAAACATAATATCCTTCAATTGGGAAATAATATTTAGGCTTTAAAAGAGATAAAAGCATCTTTAAATCTTCTTCATAAGCGTGCATTTTATTTAATGTATTTTTTGTTTCATAATGAACATGACATCCACTTTTATATAATTCATCTATTGTTTCAGTGGCAATAATTTCATTATTATCAGAAGGAATAGCCGCTAAATAAAACGTATCGCTTTCTTTTAAAGAAATAAGTTTATCATCATTTTCATTATTAGCTAAAAGTGAAACTTTATCATATAATCTCTCACTTTCATCGCTTAATAATATAACTAAGGAAGAGTCTTTTACTCTTAAAACATCATCTTTTGAAATGATATCTTTTGCAGGAAAACGATTTAAATCTTTAATTTTATTTAAAGAATAAAGTTCTTTTGAAGTATCATCGTAAAGATAAATCTTACGATTTGTTTCTTTACATGCTCTAAAAACTTCATCAATATGATATAAATTATCACTATTTGCAGCAATAAATACTCTTCCTTCAGCATTATGAAGATAATTTATTAAGCGAGAATATAATCGATGATTTGGAGAACAATATCCAGTTTTTAAAGAGTTTACAGATTCAGAAAGTAGTAAAAGAGTTGGATTTTCTGCTATTTTACCTAATGTATTTAAATCCAATCTAAAAGATGTTTCATTAGAATATTCAACAATAAAATCTCCACTATATACGATATTTCCCAAATTAGTTTTTATTGCTAAACCAAAAGTTGAAGGAACTGAAGCGCATGTAGAAAAGAAGGTAAATTGGTATCCACTTATATTGATAATAGCAGGTAATTCAATTACATTAAATTTATATTCATTTTCTTGCAAATAATCTTTTGAAAATTTTTCTAAAAATAATTTTGTTAAAGCAGTGCAATAAATTGGAGCTTGTACTTCTTTATAAATATAAGGAATTGCTCCAAAACTATTTTTCTTACATTTTGGTAAGATAAAAGCTTTTACTCGGTCTTTATTATCAACTAAATATGAAAAATCGGCGATAATAAAATCAATACCAGGTGTTGTTTTTGAAGGATATTTAAAACCTCCACCAATTACAAAAATATCTTTATTTATTTCAATTACATAAAGATCTTTACCATCTTCATCTAGCCCGCCTAAAGCTAAAATCTTTATTTTGTCCATTAAAACTCCTTCGATTTAATTATTATGAGCTATTTTATTGATAAGGAACCAATTAAAACGTCATCTATATTATATAAAGAAAACAATTCATTTTCATCATCGAAAATTAGATAAGTACGGGGATTATTGTTTTTTGGCAAAGAAATTGAACCAGGATTAATAACAAAACGATTTTTATTTAATTTTGTTAGTTCATAAATATGAGTATGTCCATATAAAAAGACTTGGCTTTTCTTTATTTTGTAGTTATCTTTTGTATATAAATCCCCATGAGTTAATATAAATTTTCGATTTTTAATTTTGATTTTTTTAATGTCATGAAATTTTTTCTCCAAAACAAATTCATCAACTCTACTATCACAATTTCCTCTAATAAAAATACATTTTTCTTTAATGTTCTTAAGTATTTTTGTTACATCAATAGGAGAATAATCAGCTGGTGGTACATTTCTAGCACCATTATAGTTGATATCACCTAATACTAAAATACTACTAAAATTATACTTATTATCTAATAATAATATCTTTTCAGCTGATGATTTTGCTCCATGAATATCAGAAACAATCAAATATAGCATATTTAAATTTAATTATTTTCTAAAGAAACCTTTTTTCTTTTTTTCTTCTCCTTCGCGAGAATTGTTATTACTATTTTCTGATTTTGATTCGAATTCTTTATGAGAAAGTGAAATCTTGCCTTTTTCATCGATGCCAATAACTTTAACTTTCAATGTTTGCCCAACTCTAACAACATCATGAGCACTCTTAATATAACCATTTCCTAATTTTGAAACATGACATAAGCCTTCTTTATCACCATATAATGAAACAAAAGCACCGAAATCTTCTACACGAGTAACTGTACCGACAAATTCTTCACCGATTTCAACTACTCTTGCAATATTAAGAATAATATCTTTTGCTTTAAGTAGCATTTCAGCATCAGTGTGATAAATAGATACTTTTCCATCATCTTCAATATCAATTTTAACATTATTACACTGTTCAATAATTTCGTTAATAACTTTTCCGCCAGTTCCAATAACTTCTCTAATTTTGTCTTTATCAATATCAAAAGTAACGAATTTAGGGGCATATTTGGATAATTCTTTCCTAGGTTCAGCAATAGCTTTTGACATAACTTCTCTAATTTCTGCTCTTGCTTTATGAGCTTGCATTAAAGCATCATGTAAAATTTCTCTTGTAACACCCTTAATTTTAATATCCATTTGTAATGCAGTAACACCAACTTCGGTTCCTGCAACTTTGAAATCCATGTCGCCAAAATGATCTTCTAAGCCTTGAATATCAGTTAAAATTGTATATGGATGATTTCCATCTAAAGGTCCAGAAGTAATTAATCCCATAGCAATGCCACTAACCATTCTTTTAATAGGAACACCTGCAGCCATTAAAGCCATACAAGATGCACAAATAGATGCTTGAGATGAAGATCCGTTTGATTCGCAAACTTCTGCAACACATCTGATAGTATATGGAAATTCATCTTCACTTGGTCAAACATAAGATAAAGCTCTTTCACCTAATGCGCCATGGCCAATTTCTCTTCTGCCCGGAGTACCTGTTCTCCCGATTTCTCCAACAGAAAATGGAGGGAAATTATAATGGTGCATCCATCTTTTGCTATCTTCAGGAGATAAACTTTCTAAAATTTGTTCATCTTCTTTAATCCCTAATGTACAAGTTGAAATAACTTGAGTTTGTCCTCTTGTAAACATAGCCGAACCATGAACCCTAGGTAATAAATCAACTTGAGCATCTAAAGGACGAATTTCATCAATTTTTCTTCCATCAGGTCTAATTTTTTCTTCAGTGATTAATCTTCTAACCTCATTAGCGACCATATTTTCTAAAATATCGTTGACCATAAGCATCATTGCTTTATGTTCTTTTTCTTTTTTATATTCACGATTATCATAATCATCAACAATTTCAGCCTTTAAAGAGTCAATTGCGTTTTGTCTTTCTAATTTATCAAAAATAGAAATTGCTTTAACCATACGGTCATAAATTCTTCCATAAATATCGTCAACGATTGTTTGATCAGGTTTATAAAGCTCGATTTCTCTTTTTGGTTTGCCGATTTCTTTAATAATTTCATCTTCAAACTCACAAAGTTGTTTTATTGCTTCGTGACCAAACATGATTGCGTCAAGCATTTCATCTTCGCTTAATTCATTAGCTCCAGCTTCAACCATATTAATTGCTTCTTTTGTACCAGCAACAGCTAAATTTAAATCAGACTTTTCTCTTTCTTCAACAGTTGGATTAATAACCAATTTGCCATTAACTCTTCCAACATAAACACCAGCGATTGGTCCATCAAAAGGAATATCTGAAATTCCTAAAGCTAATGAAGATCCAAACATAGCTGTCATTTCTGGTGTGGAATCTAAATCAACACTCATAACAGTATTAATAATTTGAACTTCATTTCTAAAACCATCACTAAACATTGGACGTATAGGACGATCGATTAATCTTGCTGTTAAAGTAGCATGTTCACCAGGCCTACCTTCTCTTCTTAAAAAACCACCTGGGATTCTACCAATAGCATATTGTTTTTCTTCGTAAGTTACAGTTAAAGGAAAGAAATCTCCTTCTTTTGGTTCATCACTGCAACATGCAGTTGATAATACTACAGTATCATTTAATCTAACAAATACAGCGCCATCAGCTTGTTTTGCTATCTCTCCGGTTTCTACTACTATCTTTTTACCGAAGAACTCTTTTTCAAAAACACGTTTCATTTTTCTTAATTTTTCCTCAATATTAAACGTAATGATTATACCATTAAAAAAACACACTTTTAAACACCTATTTTTATAATAAAAATAGAATTTCTTATCTGAAAATTATCACTAAACAATTTAAATTTTTCAAAAATATAAATTAATTACTTTGCTCAAATTCTATTAAAAAAACAATAAAATAAATTATCGTTTAATTAAAAATTATGATGAAAATTGAGCGTTATATAATTCGTAATAAAAGCCTTTTTTATTTATCAAATCTTTATGTGTTCCCATCTCAATTATTTCTCCATCTTTTAAAACCAAAATCAAATCACTCGATACAATTGTTGATAAACGATGGGCAATTATAAATGAAGTTTTGCCTTCAGTTAACTTTTTAAAAGCTTCAGTAATTTTCATTTCGGTACGTGTGTCAATATTCGAAGTTGCTTCATCTAAAATCATAATATCAGGCATTAATAACATTACTCTTGCAATACAAATAAGTTGTTTTTGCCCAGCACTTAAACCAGAATCATCTGCAATTCTTGTATTAAAACCTTTGCCTAGTCTTTCAATAAAATCTAAACAATTAGCCTTAACACATGCTTCTTTAACTTCTTCTAAAGTTGCATCTTTTTTTCCATAAGCAATATTTTCAAATACTGTACCATTAAAAATCCAAGTATCTTGCAAAACCATTCCAAAATGAGAACGTATATCTTTCTTCTTTATGTCAAAATTATTAATTTCATTCAACTTAATTGTTCCACTATTCGGGTCATAAAAACGTAAAAGTAAATTGATTAATGTTGTTTTTCCACAACCTGTAGGACCAACAATTGCTATCTTTTTTCCATAAGGAACATTCAAAGTAAAATTTTTAATAACTTTTTGGCCTTCGACATATCCAAAACTCAAATTATTAAAAGAAATATCTTCTATTTTACTATCTATTTCTATAATTCCTTCATCAATATCATTGCCTGTTAAGAAAACTTTTTTTATTCTAGTAAGCGAAGAAAAAGCATTTTGGATCTCGCTTAAACAAGAGGTAATTCCATCAAATGGTTTTGCATATTGAATTGAATATTGTAAAAAGGTTGTAATCATACCAATACTCATTGTTGTATTTAAGAAACTTCCTCCGTTTGATGAAGTAAATACGCAAAGCAAAGCTCCTAAAGTTCCAACAAAAGCATAAATTGAATTATTAATTAATCTTGATGCAGGATTGACTAACGATGAAACAAATTGTGCTTTTTGTCCTACTATATATAAATTTTCATTAGTTTTTAGATATTTCTCAAAAGATTTTGGACCATAATTAAATGATTTAACTGTTTCAATATTATTTATATATTCAAGGAAAATACCACTTCCTTCACCTATATATTCGTTACATTTCTTATAATATTTGGCACTTTTTTTAGCTATGACATATGAAAGTAAGAAGCTAAATGGGGTCAAGACAATAACAACTAAAGCTAATATCCAGTTTAAATAAAACATAATAGATATAGTGGCTATTATTTGAACAATGCCACTAAAAAATTGTCTGAATCCACTAATTAAGCCAGTATTAATATTATCTACATCATTAATAATTTTGCTTATTAAATCACCTTTAGATTGTTCATCAATATATTTGATTGATACTTTATTAATTTTTTCAAAAGTATCAACTCTAATTTTTACTGTAATTCTTTCAACAAAAAACCCTAATAATATATCAAAAATCAACTGGAATATTACTAATGTTGTAATTAATAAACAAATTATCAAGATATTTCTATAAAGCAAATTCCAATTAATTAAATTCGTATCACTTATATTTAAATAAGATGAAATTATATCAACGCTATCACCAATAAAATATGGAATAAAAGTAACACAAAATACAGTTCTAATTGCTAAAATTATGCAAACTATAATTGATAAAACTTCATTTTTAAGATATTTAAATAAAAATCTAGTATTACTCATAATTTTTCACCTGAGAAGTATAAATTTCTCTGTAAACTTTAGAGGTTTTTAATAATTCTTCGTGAGTTCCAATAGATTCAACTCCGCCATGATACATAACAATAATTTTATCGCAACCTGTTAGCGAGGTTGCTCTTTGAGAAACAATAATTGTAGTCAAGCCATCGATTTTTTTAATATTGTTTCTAACTTTTTTATCAGTTAAAAAATCTAAAGCACTAGTTGAATCGTCTAAAATAAGAACTTCTCCTTTTTTTAATAAAGCTCTTGCAATAGATATTCTTTGTTTTTGCCCTCCCGATAAATTTTTACCACCTTCAACAATTTTGTGATCTAACTTATCTTCATAATTTAAGACAAAATTATATGCATCTGCTTCTTTTAAAGCATCAATCATCATATCTTCACTTATTGACTCATTGCCCATAGTTAGATTTTCTTTAATCGAACCATTAAAAATGCTTACTTTTTGGGAAACTAATGAAATCAAAGAAGTTAAATAGTTAGTATCGTATTTTTTTATATTTTCGGAATTAAATAAAACTTCACCTTTACTAGAATCAAAAAATCTTTCAATCAATTTAATAATTGTTGTTTTTCCACTACCAGTTCCACCAATTATCCCGATAGTTTCGCCTTTATTTATATTAAAAGACAAATTCTTAATAACATAATTATCATCATCTTCATATCTAAAATATACATCTTTAAAAGTAATTAAAGGCTCTCCAATTTTAAATGTAGCATATTTTATATCGCCACTTTTTATCGAACTTTCTTTAGTTAAAAAATCATTTACTCTTTTTCTTGAAGCTAAAGCTTTAGTAAAAACAATTACCAAGTTAAAGACAACGAGTAAGGCAGTCATAATTTGATTTAAATATTGAATTAAGGCAAGTAAATCCCCGCTACTCATTTCGTCGGG
>CALVMY010000105.1 GCA_944349405.1 uncultured Bacilli bacterium
AGTGTTACATGGATTTAATAATTTCCAAAATTTTAGAACAAGATGTTTTCTAATTTTTAGAAATCCAGACCCCGTAAAATTTGGGAAAAAATAAAAAAATCAATACCCCGTAAAATGTCGGAGTACCGTAATAAGCACGATAATTATCGTGTTTTTTTATTTTAGCCGGACAAAAAGACGGACAAAATTTTTAAAAATTAGCTCGAACATATTCGAATGTGATTTTTATAAAATAAACTAAAATTATATTAAAACAGAAAAAACCATGGCTAAAATCTTAGATTTTAAATATTAAATCCGCCAAATTCCGCCAATGTCGGCTATGGCGCTACACATTTTTTCGCTTATACAATCAAAGTTTATTTAACTAATAAAAGAGCTATTTTTTGTATCGCTTTTTATTTTTGGCGGCAAATTACGCCAGAGAAAATTTTCGACTCAACACTTTAAATCGATATCGTAATAGTTAATTTAATAAAGATTGTTTCTCTTTTGATACAAAAATAAAGTCTAATAAAGTCTAATGAAATCTAAAAATTTAAAAAAAGTCTAATAAAGTCTAATGAAATCTAAAAAAGATTATATTATCACAAATCCTTTTTCAACTACATTTGGCATAGAGCCTTTTTATTTTATTTAAAGAGAAAATGAAGCAGAACAATTTTTAAATGTTTTGATGATAATTTTCCATCAAATTATGTTTATTTATTAATGGGCCATCAAGATTCAGGAAAAACTGTTTTAATGTCTTCAGTTTGCGAACATTATTCATCAAAAGATTAACGGATTGTAATAGATATAGGTTCAAAACAAAGCATAATTGAAAAATATGTTCTCACTTATATGAAAAAGGGAAATTTATAAAACTTCTTCTTAATTTTATCTACTTTGTTCTTTTTTTTAATAAAAATTAATAAATTTTAGAAAAACTAAATTAAAAACTAATAAGGAATATCTACTCCATAGACTATTTCTCCATTATAGAAATCTTTACTAAATGAAGAAGGTAGTGAGTTTTCTTCTAAATAAACCGAAAGATTGAAGCAATTAGTAATTGCTTCATTTAAAAAATTAGAAGCTCCTTCTTCAATATAAATCGATTTTAAAGAAGTATTATTTTGAATCGAATAATTATCTAATAAAGATATTGAAGAAGGTAATACCAGTGAAGTAACATTACTTAACGAATTTATTGAACCACTATAAATTTTATTAATAAAAGAAGGTATTCTTTCTTTAATTAAAGAATATTCATTTTCAATATAACAATATAAAGAAGATAAATCTTTACTTAATAATAAATTATCTTTCATCATAAAAGATTTATTATATTTATCTACTTCGATATTTTTTAAATTAGGCATATGTAAAAATGGATTACCTTCATTAATAATTTCTAAAGATGAAGGTAGATAAATATAATCAAAATCTTTATTATTACAAGATAAAAAAGAAGCAAAATCTAAAAAGAGTAATCCTTCATTAAAATTAACTTCTTTTAAATCTTTTAAATTTATAAAAGCATTAGATTCGATCCTTTTAATGGAAGAAGAAAAATTAATTTTAACTAAGTTAGCTAATGAATCAAAAGCATTTGAAGAGATTACTTCTACTCCATTTAAAAGATTATATTCATATTCCTCATCATCATCTTTTAAACTTACTTTATATAGTCTTTTTAAATCTTTTGAATATAAATCATTATTTAAACTTTTAAAATATGGATTATTCTCATCGACCTCAATACTTTTTAAATTAGGGATATTGTTAAAAGCAAAATTATTATAAATAGATAAAGAAGAAGGTAAATAAATATTTACTAAATTAACTAAATTATTAAAAGCATAATCTTCAATATATTCGATATTTTCTTCTATTACTACATTTTTAATATTTTCTAAATTATTAAATGAATTTTCTTTTATTCCGATAACTTTATAATTATCAATAAAAGACGGTATATATAAAGAATCTAACTTATCTATATTTTTACTATTTAAATAATCTATTCCTTTAATGACGATTCTATCGTCATTAAATTCATAGATATATTTAATATATGATTCATTATTATTTTTATTATTTAAATAGATTGATGTAGGTAAAATAACACTACTTAAAAGTAAACCAATTAATAAAAATGAAAAAAGAGATATTAAATAAGGATATTTTTTATAAACAGGTAACTTTATAGGTATGTTGGTATTGTTAATAGTATCTTTATTAATATTATTATTATCAACATTAATATTATTACCATTATTATTTAATTCTTTATTATTACCATTAAGACCATAATAAAAATAAGATATATCGATATTAAAATAATTTGCTAATTTAATAAATTCATCGAGTCTTATTAAACTAGTGCTGTTTTCAATTTTGTTGATTCTAAATTGAGAAATATTAACTTCTTTAGCTAAATCTTTTTGAGAAATCATATGTTTTTCTCGTAAATATTTTAAAGAATAGGCAAATCTTTTTTCATTAAATTCATAATTTATAGATAAATCATTATTCCATTTTTCTTCTTTTTTTATAAAAGATTCAACATCGATGTGAAAGATTTTTGATAATTTCCCAATTAAAGAAATATCGATATTTACTTCTCCTCTTTCATATTTAGAAACCGCTTGAAAGGATAAAGAAAGTTTTAAAGCTAAATCTTTTTGAGATAAACCTAATTTAATTCTTTCTTTTTTTATAAAATCACCATAAAAATGGTTATTAACTTCTTTAGATTCTATTTCCATCAATACTATTTTACTTTTTTATATCTATTTTTTTAATTAAATTTTATCGATAACACCTGAGAAAATTATATTATCGTAAGGATCAAGGATATAAAAACCAAATGAGCAATCTAATATAAAGTCTTCATATATTTTTTCATATGGTTCTTGATCATCAGCGGCTCCAGGAAGCGAAGAAACAAATATCGCAGCACCTTCAATACCTTTTTTATTAACCTTTAATTTTGTTGCATGAATTAATTTAGAAATAAAACCTTCCCCTCGATCATTACTTTCAAGAATTTTAGAAAAATTTGCTGTTTTAAAATTAAAAATATCGTTAATACCATAATTATTTTTAAAGAAATCAACTAGATTTTCATTAAAATCGCCTTCAAATTCAGGGAAAATACATCTTGTATAATATTTAATTTTATTTATTTCATCTACTTCATTATAAGATTCAATTTCACTAATTTCTTTTAAAGAATCGTAAGTAAATACTTCATCAATAGTATAATTATCTTTTGGTTTTATAAAGTTAATAGTATAGCCTCTAGTAGTAACATTAAAAAATGATTCAAATTTTGCACTTTCATAAACTCTTCCACTTTCATAAAAAGATTGAAGCATTTTTTGATTAGTTATTTCATTATTTCTATTTTTAAAAGGGATTTCTTTACTTGTGAAAGATAATTCATCGCCTTCGTTATTCCAAAGATCTTTATAATATAAAACATTTAATAAAACAAAATAAACTGATGGATCAATTTTTAAATCTAAATCTATTAAATCATTTGTTTTATCTTTTATATAATTAGTTAAATCTTGGTTTGCTTTTTTATTATTATTTAAAAAATCACTTCGATAAGAATTAACATAAAATTCTTCACTTAATTCTTTAAATCGATCTTCTTTAATTTTAGTATCACTATTAATCCAAATAGAATTATCTAAAATAGTTTTCCCTTTTTCTTTATCATCATCATTTAAAGCTCGATACATTAAATCAACATTATCTTTTAATGTTTCATAATCAATATTTAAAGTATTTAAAATTTCTTTTTGTGATGAAGATGAACTAACTGCGCTTATTAAAGCTAAACCCATATAAGTTGTAGCAGGAGAAACAACTAAATTATCGTATTTAGAAGAATAATCATCATATATTAAAGAGGAAAATGAAAAGGCAAAATCTTTTGCTGATTCAGTTAATTTTTCATAAGAATTATTATCTTTTATATCTAAATATGAGATATTTTCGCTCTCTTTTGCATTAAAAATAATACTAAAAGAAGGTGTATAACAGCTAGAAATAGATAAACTTATAGTTGGTAAAATAAATAATAATTTAATTATGTTTTTCATAAGATTAATTCCTCTTATAAACATTTTACAATATTTAATAGAAAAAAAAGACTATCAACCTAATTTGATAGTCTTAAGTTAAGGAGCTAAAAATTACTCTTTATTTTCCATCTTTTATATTTAAATATTTAATAGTTATTAATTAATAAGACATATCATCAAAGCTATTTAAAACTTTAACTTGAGGTTTAATAACTTTTTTAACATTCCCATCGATAAATGGATTTCTAAGTCCAGCCTTACTAATAAGTTCGATAAATGGATATTTTCCACCCATTTTTAATAATTTAATGTATTTTTTCCAAGCTTTTTCTTTATTTTTATCCATTTCACATTTAAATTGAAGAGCTAAAACTTGAGCTAAAGTATAGTCGATATAATAAAATGGGGATGAGAAAATATGATGTTGTCTAATCCAAATTTTACCTTTTGATAAATAAGGAACTGGTGAATAATCCATCCATGGACGATATTTTTTATCAATTTCAGCCCATTTAGCACATCTTTCTTCATGAGTTGCATCAACATTATGGAATACCCAGTGTTGGAATTCATCAACCTCGACTCCATAAGGAAGGAAAGAAATTGCTCCATCTAAATGGGAAAAACGATATTTATTAGCGTTTTCTCCAAAGAAAGATTCCATATATGGCCAAGCGAAAAATTCCATACTCATTGAATCGATTTCACAAGCTTCTAAAGTTGGCATTCTTTCAGCAGGAACTTTAATTTTACTTCCTAAATAACCTTGGAAAGCATGACCAACTTCATGAGTTAACGTATCAACATCTTGAGAAGAGCCATTAGAATTAGCAAAGATAAAAGGAGCTTTATATTTAGGAATATAAGTCATATATCCTCCACCCATTTTACCAGGTTTTGCATCTAAATCTAAAAGGTGTGAATCAACCATAAAATCAAAGAATTCACCACTTTCTTTACTCATATCATGATACATTTCACTAGCTTTTTTAACTAAGAAAGCACTATTACCTAAAGGTTCGGCATTTCCACTATTATAATCAAGGTTATAATCTAAGAAATTAGGTTTTTTAATACCGAGTCTTTTAGCTTGTCTTTTTCTTAATTTAGCAACAACTGGAACGACATCTTTATGAATTTGTTCTCTATAGCCAGCAACCATTTCTTCGTTATAATCCATTCTTCCTAAAGCAAGATAACGATATTCAATATAAGAAGAAAAACCTAATGTTTTAGCAATTTTATCTCTAACATGGACTAATTTATCATAAATTTCACCAAATTTAGCATCGTTTTCTTCTAAAAATCCATATGATAATTTAGCGGCTTCAATTCTAACATTTCTATCTTTATCGGATAAATATTTACCGATTTGAGAAAGATTCATTTTTTCGCCCTTAAAATCAAGTTCAGCACTAGCTAATAATTTTTCATATTCAGTAACTAATTTATTTTCTTCGATCATTAAAGGAATAGCTTTTTCATCAAATACTTTTAATTGATTTTCAACCATTTTCATATAATGGCTTCCAAAAGCTTTTTCAATATCACCTTTAAAAGAAGAATTTACGATTGCTTTTTTAAAAGATGTATCATACCCATTTATAACTGGTAAGATTTCATTAAGTTTATTCATTGCTTTATCGTATTCTTTATCTTTAGTATTAATTGAATTACGAATATTAATAACGGTGATATCACTTTCTAAAGAATCACTATATTTAAAATAAGATTTAATTACTTTAATAGCTTCTTTACCATCTTTAGCATTTTCTAATTTAAAAGTGAATTCTTTTAACTTCTTTTCAACACTTTTTAAATTAGGAACATGTTTTTTTATTTCTTCAAATTTCATTTTTTAATATACTCCTTTTCTTATTTATATATATAAAAATTTAATTAATAAATTAATTAAATTTAAATAATCGTTTCTTTTTCTTTTATTTTAAAGATAACTTTAATAAATTTAGTTAATTTTAAATTTCTCCAATAATTATAGCCGACTACATTCGAATTATATATTTGAGATGTTATAAAAAATCTTTTATTTAAATCATCATATAAATTAAATTCACTACTTACTTCTTTATAAGATTCAATCTTGTTATTAATTAAAATAGTTTTAAATTCTTTATATATATCATCTATTTCAATAGTTATATTTTTAATTTCTTTAACATCATAATCTTTATATTCAAGATATTTCTTTTCATTAAAAAAGAGATTAATCTTTTCATTATTTAAAATATATTTATTTAATAAATCATTTAAAGTATATAAAATCTTAGCTTTTTGAAAGATTAATAATGATAATGTTTTATTTTGTATATTTATCTTTTTATTAAATGAATACATAAAGAAAAAAGATATAAATAAATATACAAAATAAATAAGAATAATAAATGAAAATACTGCTAATGAAATAATTTGCCATTTTTCCATAAGTATTATTATTGATTAGTAACAAAATATTTACAAGTATTTTATTTTTCATTAAATATTATCGATTTTATCGACCTTTTTTGACTTAAATAGATAAATAATGCTAAAATTAATCATATGAAAGAACCAATTTTAGCTTTAATTTACGATTTTGATAATACTTTAGCTTCAACCGACATGCAAAATTTTTCCTTTATCCCTTCTTTAAATTTAACTCCGGGTGAATTTTGGGAAAAAACCAATCAACTTTTTAAAGAAGAAAACATGGATAAAGTTCTTTGTTATCTTTTAGTAATGATCGAAGAATGTAAAAAAAGAAACATTAAATTAACAAAAGAATTTTTAGAAAGCTGTGGAAAAGACATCTCTTATTTTGAAGGGGTCAAAACATGGTTTGAAAGAATCAATAAATATGGTAAAGAACATAATGTTAAAATCGAACATTATATTATTTCTTGTGGTAATAAAGAGATTGTTGATGGCTGCTCAATTGCTAAAAATTTTACTAAAATATTTGCCTGTGAATTCCTTTATGATGAAAAAGGAGAAGCTATTTGGCCTAAAGTTGCTATAAATTATACTGGAAAAACTCAATATATTTACCGAATTAAAAAAGGCATTACTGATGATAATGACGATATTGAAATAAATGAAAAAATGGAAGATAAAAGAGTAAGAATGGATAATATGATCTATATTGGGGATGGATTGACTGATGTTCCTGCAATGCTTACTGTAAAAGAAAGTGGTGGTAATTCAATCGCGGTTTATCCAAAAGGAAAAAGAGAAAAAATTACCAAATATTATGAAGAAGGTCGAGTAAATTATATTTGTCGAGCCGATTATTCAAAAAATAGCGAACTTGAAAATATCGTTAAATTAATTATTGAACAAACTCATATTAAAGCATCATTAGAAAATAAACAAAAAAGAATTGAACACGAATATAAAGAGTAAAAAGTAAAAAAATGACTAGTGCGATTTTATTGATGGCTGGAGATTCTTTAAGAAGCGAATCACCAATTAAAAAACAATTTGCTAAATTTAATAATAAAGAATTATTTTTATATCCTTTAGAAACTTTTTATAGTGTTGAAGAGATTTCAAACATTTTTTTAGTTGGTCAAAAAGAGGATTTTGATTATATTAACGAAGTTTTAAGCAACTATAACTTTGAAAATAAAGAAATTTATCTTTTAGAAGGTGGCTCAACCCGTCAAAAATCTGTTTATAACGCCCTTAAATTTATAAATGACCATAATATTTATACTGAAAACGTAATAATTCATGATGGTGCAAGACCTTTAGTTTCAAAAAAGATAATCTTAGAAAACTTGGAAGCTTTAAATAATTATTTAGGAACTTCTACTTTTTTAAATGAATCTGATTCATTAATCGCATTAAACTCTAAGAATGAAGTCGAAAATTATTTAAATCGTGAAAAAATTAAGAAAGTTCAAACACCACAAGCCTTTAAATTTGATATAATATTTCAGGCCCATGAAAAATACATGGATGTTAGTGTTAATGATGATGCTTCATTATTATTAATGGAAGAAATAAAAATTAAACTTATTAATGGTTCTTCATTAAATTTTAAAGTTACTAGTAATGAAGATTTAGAATTATTAAGACTAATTATCAAAGGTAAATATGAACTTTAATTTAAAAATCGAAGAAAAAGATATTGTTGAAGGGATAGTTATCTCCATAAAAAAATATGGAGTCTTTTTATCATTTGATGGAGGTTATGCTGGTTTATTACATATTAGTGAAATCTCTTCAAATTTTGTGAATAATATCGATAAATATTTTCATTTAGGCGATGAAGTCACTGTCTATGTAAAAGAAATTGATCATTCAACAAAATTTTTAAAAGTTTCATTAAAATTATTGCCAAATGAATTAAATCCATATAATAAGATTTTGCCTTCAAAAAGGATAACTTCTTATTTAAAAGATATAGATTTTTCTTAATTAGAAAAATCTTTACTAATAATTATTAATGAAGTATTAGAGTGGGAGATATAATATGAGTTTTATAGTTA
>CALVMY010000106.1 GCA_944349405.1 uncultured Bacilli bacterium
TCCTAGATGGTCCACCATTTTAAGGAGAAATACCCAAGCGGCTGAAGGGGTCGGTCTTGAAAACCGATAGAAGATGCAAGTCTTGCGAGGGTTCGAATCCCTCTTTCTCCGCCATTATTAAAAACGATATCGCGAGGTAGAGCAGTCTGGTAGCTTGTAGGGCTCATAACCCTGAGGTCGCAGGTTCAAATCCTGCCCTCGCAACCATTTAAAAATATCACTAAATGGTGTTTATATATATTGTAGTCACGAGGAATCGTGATTTTTTTATTATTTATTGTAATTTAAAATTTTAGTATTAAATACTAGGTGTTCTAGTTTAATAATTTTAGAAATTTGAAAAAGATTGATTTTATCGTATTTTTGTCTATAATTTATTTAGATGAATGCGGAAAACTTAGCAAGTTGGTTCGAACAAACGGGGTGGTATCTTTTACTTGCTGTTATATTAGCTTTATTAATTTTTTTAGCCTTATTTTGGTACTTTTTTGCTTATTTTGCTCTCGCACTAAAAAAGCATAAAAGATTACCAAAAGGTAAGATTAATTATAAATATGCAATACTTATTCCAGCAAGAAATGAAGATCAGGTTATTTCTCACATTCTTGAATCTCTTAAAAACCAAACTTATCCAAAAGAACTATTCGATGTTTATGTTATTGTTGAATCAAAAGATGATCCAACAATAAAAATAACTAAGAAATTTAAATATAACATTGTAATTAGAAAAGATTTAATAAATAAAAGAACAAAGGGCTTTGCTTTAGATGAAGCTTATAAATTCATTAAAGAAAACGGAAAAACTTACGATGCTTTTATGGTTTTTGATGCCGATAACATTGTAAAAAGTGATTATATCGAATTAATGAATGATGTTAAAAATGCTGGTTTTAAGGTTGGAATGGGCTATCGAAATTTTACTAATTCCTCGAAAAATTGGATTAGTGCATGTTCATCGACCCTTTTTGCTTACATGAATCAATTTACTTCAAATGGTAGAAGTGTTCTTTTTAAAAAAATGACTTTGACAGGAACAGGTTATTTTATTGATTTTGATATTATCGATAATGAAGGTGGTTGGATTTTTAATGGTATGACAGAAGATGTCGAATTAACTAAATATTGTTACTATCATAATATTTCAATGAAATATTATCCGCTTGCTCAATATTATGATGAACAACCAACAACAATAAAAACAGTTCATAAACAACATATAAGATGGGTTTGGGGTTTTTTTGCTAATGATAAAAAATATAAAAAGAAAAATTCTCCTAATTATCATGCTTTAGATAAAACAAAGCAAAATATATCTTTATTTGAGTTTAATGTTTCAATATATCCTCTTGTATTAATGGGCGCTTTACTAGGGCTTGCTTTTTTAATTTCTTTTGGATTTTTTATCGCATCTTTAGTATTTGCTGCTTTTTTAGAACCATTTAGAACCAATTTAGTTCCTTTATCGATGTTCATTTGGATGTTAATCTATTTTATAATTCTTTGGATTTCAGTTGGACTTGTTGCTTTTGTTACTTTTGTAATTTCAAACAGATATTTGAAATTTAGCATTTTTCTTCAGATTAAAGTTATGTTTACATATCTATTCTTTTTTATCGATTTTGTTTTAGCTTTTTTAGATGGTCTATTCCATAAATACAAAAGAGTGAGTTGGGATAAAATCGATCATGATGGAGTAATTACAAATAAGGAAGCATTGGAGAATCTTAAAAATGAAAGTAAAGCAAGAAAATAAAAGGATTATTTATTATAGTGATGAATTAAACGATGATTTTGGCAATATCGAACTTAAGAAAGACGATGTTAGTGAAAAATATAAATACGAAAGAAATTTTTTTGAAAAAACTTTTGGTAATTTTCTTTATTGGTGCGTTGCTAAACCTATTTTAGGTTCATATAGTCTTATTAAAGGAATGAAGATTGAAGGTAAAGAAAATTTAAAAGAATATTATAAACTTTTAAAAGAAATGAATACCGGCGGATTTATTTATGCTAATCATGTATCAAATGAAGATGCTTTTTATATTCAATGCCTTATCATTAATAAAAAAAGAGTTAATGTAATTGCAAACTCAAATATTTTAAGTTCAAAAATATTGACTTTTTTTACTCGACAATTAGGATATATTCCTTTAGCAAATTCTTTAAAAGGACAAGCTAAAATGATGAAGGGAATAGAATATTATTTAAAAAATAAAAAAGAACATATTTTAATATTTCCTGAGGCTCATATTTGGCCTTTTTATACAAAAATAAGACCTTTCAAAAGTGCTGCATTTCATTATCCTGCAAAATACAACACTCCAGTTTTACCAATCGTAACAACTTTTAAAGAAAGAAAAAATAAAAATAAAAAACCTAGAAAAGTTGTTAAAATTTGTAAACCTATTGTTCCAAATAAAGATTTAGATTCTAAAAGCAATAAAGAATTTTTAAGAAATGAGACATATAATGCGATGGTCGCCGCTTCTTTATCTTATAAGCAAATGGAATATATTAAATATATTAAAAAAGAAAAAAACGAAGAATAAACTTATTATAAGTATAAAAAAATCACGATTATTATCGTGACCATTGATTTTTAAGTGGTGGGTGCTATAGGGATCGAACCTATGACCTTCTGTACGTCAAACAGATGCTCTCCCAGCTGAGCTAAACACCCAACGTGCTTAATTAATATACCATCAATAGGTGGACAAATCAAGGTTTTATTTGTATTTAATTTTATTTATTTCTATAATAATTATCTAAGGGCCGACTTAGCTTAGCTGGTAGAGCAACGCACTCGTAACGCGTAGGTCAAAGGTTCGACTCCTTTAGTCGGCACCATATTAGAACGACATGTCTGATACATTCTTAGTCGATGACTAGGGGTGTGCAGACTTTTTTTGATTTTAGGCTTAAATGGCCACTTTTTAAAATTACGCCGTGTAGCAACTTATAGATAAGCGAAGAAAATTTAC
>CALVMY010000107.1 GCA_944349405.1 uncultured Bacilli bacterium
GCCCTTAACTCCAGCAATGCCTATACCAAAACTAACTAAAAACGGAACAGTAATTTGTCCAGTTGTAACCCCGCCACTATCAAAAGAAAGTTCTAAAAAAGCAGTTTCGCCATCGCCATATAAAGCAGCAATAACAAAAATAATTAAATAGAATAATAAAACGTAAGTTTTAATTGATTTAGAAAAAACAATTCTTAAAATTCCGATAACTAAAAAGATCCCTACTCCAATTCCAACAAAAATTTTAATAACCCAAGGGTTAATTACTTCTTTAGGAATATAATCAGCTAAAACAGTTAAATCCGGTTCGGCAATAGTTATCAATGTGCCTAATAAAAATCCTACGAAAGATAATAAAATAAGCGATTTTCTTTTTGTAAGATCTTCTCCAATATACCTTCCAATTGGAGACATTGATAAATCTGCACCTAAAGAAAAAATAGAAATACCAAAGGATAAAACAATACCAGATACCAAAAAAGAAACGAGTAATTGCCAAGAAAAGATTTCTTCGTTCAGTTGATTAAAGTTCAAATAAATGTATTGAACACTAAAAAGAACTCCTACTATAACCATAATAGGAATTACACTTATAATCGATTCTTTAAAACGTATAAAAATCTCTTTTAAAAATAATAAAATTTTTGAATTTTTATTAATTGAAATCACTTTTTTATTATACCAAAATAACTAAAAAATTATTTCTTATTTTTCTTAACAAATAAAGAATTAAACTCTTTAGGCATTTCACATTTAAAATCGTATTTTTTATTATCTAAAGGATTAATAAAACTAAGTTCATAAGCGTGCAATGCTAATCTAGATAAAGGATTTTCAGGTTCGCCATATTTATCATCGCCTAAAACATAATGTTTCATACTTCCAAAAGTTACTCTAATTTGATTTTTTCTTCCGCTTTCTAAATTAATATCTAAAAGAGAATATTTTTCATTTTCTTTTATAACTTTATAATTAGTTACACATCTATAAGCGCCTTTATCTTTTGAAGAAGTAACATACATTAAGTTTAAGGAATTCATTTTTAGATAATTAATAATTTTATCTTCTTTTTTAGATAAAACTCCTTCAACAACGGCATAATATCCTCTTTTTTTAACAATGTCGTTCCGTTTTGAAGTCAATGCATCTTTTAGTTTTTCACTTTTTACAAACATTAAAACGCCACTTGTTTCTTTATCTAAACGATGAACAATATATATTCTTGCTTTTTTATCTTTTTCTTGTAAGTAATCCATTACCATTCGATAAGCAGTTGAAGATTTTTCTTTATCCGAAGCAACCGATAATAATCCATATGGTTTATTAATTACAATCAATTCATCATTTTCAAAAATAATTGGCAAATCACTTCTTTTTTTGCGTTTAATAGGTTTTTTTGAAATTATTAAAGTATCGCCCTTTGAAAGCATAAAATTAAATTGAGAAACAGGCGCTCCATCAATTGATATAAGATGGTGAGACAAAAGATTTTTAGCGTTATTCCTAGAAAAAGATAGATTCTCGATTAAATAAGATAAAAGCTCTTTTTCTTCTTTTACCTTATATTCTTTAATATCTAATATCTTTTTTTCTTCTTTAATATTCCTATTTTTTAAATTTTGCTTATAATTTTTATTCATTTTTACTATTTTTTATTAATTGCGACCTCAACTAACCCTAAAAATAATGGGTGTGGTTGTAATGGACGGGATAAAAATTCAGGATGAAATTGAGAAGCTATAAAAAATGGGTGATTTTTAAGTTCGATTATTTCACAAAGATTCGTTTGAGGATTAATTCCTGAAAAAACTACTCCAGCATCTTCAAAATTCTTTTTATATTCATTATTGAATTCATATCTATGTCTATGTCTTTCTTTAATTAAATCGTTTTTATATAAAGAATGAGCTAAAGTGTTTTCAACAACTTTACAATCATATTCACCAAGTCTCATTGTTCCTCCAAGTCTAATTCCTTCGTATTGATCAGGAAGATAATCAATAATTTTATGAGATGTAGAAGGATCAAATTCAGTTGAATTTGCATCATTCCACTTTAAAACATCTCTAGCGATTTCAATTAAGGATAGTTGCATTCCTAAACAAAGACCTAAAAAAGGAATATTGTTTTCACGTGCAAACTTTATAGCAAGCATTTTTCCATCTATTCCTCTATTTCCAAAACCTCCTGGAACAACTATTGCCTGAGCATCTTCTAATTTTTCTTCAATGTTATCTTCACTTAAATATTCACTATTAACCCACAAAATATTTACTTTTTTATTTAATTCATATCCAGCATATTTTAAAGATTCAACAACACTAATATATGCATCATGAAGTTGGACATATTTACCAACTAATGCGATATTTATCGTATCTTTTAATTTTTTTATCTTGTCGATTAAAATTTCCCAATCACTCATATCAGCGCTTGGCAAATTTTCATATCCAAAATGTTTTAAAATTAAATCATCAAGATGTTGTTTCTTTAAATTCAAAGCGACTTCATAAACAATTGGAACATCTTTAACAGAAATTACTGCATTATGAGCTAAATTGCAAAATAAAGCGACCTTGTCTTTAGCTTCTTTATTAATATCAACTTCACATCTTAACAATAAAGCATCTGGTTGAATACCAATACCTAATAATTCTTTAACACTATGTTGAGTTGGTTTTGTTTTAATTTCGCCAGTAGTTTTTAAATATGGAACTAATGTTGTATGCATATAAAAAGTATTTTTATATCCAAAATCTCTTCTCATTTGTCGAATTGCTTCTAAAAATGGTTGAGATTCAATATCACCAACTGTTCCACCAATTTCAACAATACATACATCTGTATCGCCTTTAGCATTAAAACCATCTTCAAGTCTTTTAATAATTTCGTTTGTAATATGAGGAATAATTTGAATTGTGGCGCCTAAATATTCACCTTTTCTTTCTTTTTCTATAACTGAAGAATAAATTTTACCGCTTGTAACACTGCTTTCTTTTGTTAACGAAGTATTAATGATTCTTTCATAATGTCCTAAATCTAAATCGGTTTCAGCCCCATCTTTAGTTACAAAAACTTCACCATGTTGATAAGGAGACATAGTACCTGGATCGACATTTAAATAAGGATCAAGTTTAATAGAGAATACATTTAAACCTCTTCTTTTTAAGATTCGACCAATACTTGCAGCACTAATCCCTTTACCTAAGGAAGAAACAACTCCGCCCGTAACAAAAATAAATTTCATATCTTTTTTCATATTACAAACCTTCTAACAAAAAAATATTTATAATTATCTTTCAAATTATAAATATTTGCTTACTCGAATTATTTTATATTTTTTATTAATAAATATCTATTAAATTAACGTTAATTTTGTAAAGACTATTAATCCATTAATAAAGAAGCCGCACCAATAATTCCAGCATCATTTCTTAATTTTGCGATTAAAACTTTACTTTCAGGAGCACCTTCATAACCCCAATTTTGTGCTTTACAATATTTTTCTAGTTTTTCAGTTAAATACTCGCCTTGATTAGAGATTCCTCCTCCAATAACAAAAGCTTCTGGACGGAAAATATTAGCAAAATCTAACATACCTTCACCTAAATACATAACATATTCATCAATAAGTTTATTAGCAGCTTCATCGCCTTTTTTAGCACATTCAAATGAAGTTAATCCACTGACATTATTAATATCGTTGTTACAATATTCCCACATCATTGAATCTTTATATTTTTTCATATATTCACGAGTCATTCTTAATAAAGCGCTAGCTGAAGCATAAGATTCTAAGCATCCTTTCCTGCCGCATCCACAATTTCTTCCATTTAAAATTAAGCAAACATGACCAAGTTCAGCACCTTTTCCTTCATTTCCTTCATATAATTTACCATTTAAAATAAGTCCGCCGCCAATTCCTGTTCCTAAAGTTAATAAAATAACATTTTCCATTCCTTTAGCGATACCAAACTTTTGTTCAGCTAAAGCAGCAACGTTAGCATCGTTTGAAAGATAAATAGGAAGATTTAAATCTTTTAAATATTCTTTTAAAGGAACATTTCTTCCGCCGATATTAGCCATTTTATTAATAAGACCTAATCTATTATCAACCATCCCAGGAACACCAAATCCTATTCCTCGAACATCTAAATCTTTATCTTTAGCTTCTTTTATAATTTTTTCTAATAAATTTTTGATATCGCCTAAAAAAACATCGACATGCTGACCATCTGTTACGACTTTATCCTTAAATAAAATTTCGCCATTTAAATTAACGACACCAGCTTTAATTGACATCCCGCCAACATCGACCCCAATATATACTTTTTCCATTATAAAACCTCAAAAAATAACTATTTATATTTTATAAGAAATACAAATTTTCTTAAATAGTAAATACTAGTTTCGATATTTTTTCAAATGTAATGTTTTTATATTTTAAACGAAAGAGCAATTATAAAAATACGATAAAATTCGTTGTTTTTGAATATACAATTCGAAAGTTTTATGAAAAAATTATCTCAAAGGAGATATAAAAATGCCATATATATCATCAAAACAAATTTTAACTTATGCTAGAGACCATAAAATTGCTCATGGAGCTTTTAATGTCAATGCATTATGTCAAGCAAAAGCTATAATCGAAGCTTGTGAAGAATTACGTTGTGCAGCTATTATCCAAGTTGCTGAACCTGGTTTAGCATTTATCGGAGGAAGAGCTGATTTTTTAAACGGAACAATGGAAGATAAAAAACTCGGCGCAAAAAGAATCGCAAAATATGTTAAAGCATTGGCCGAAAAAAGTTCAATTCCAGTCTGTTTACATCTTGATCATGGAAGAAGTTTTGAATCTTGCAAATTAGTTATCGATGCTGGATTTAATAGCGTTATGATTGATGGAAGTGCTCTTTCATATGAAGAAAATGTTAAATTAACTGCAAAAGTTGTTAAATATGCTCATAAAAAGAATGTCCAAGTTGAAGGCGAATTAGGTGTTTTAGCTGGTGTTGAAGATCATGTCTTTGCTGCTTCTTCTACTTACACTAACCCTCTTACCGCTATCGATTTCTTTAAAAGAACTGGTGTTGACTCACTTGCAATTTCTTATGGAACAAAACATGGTGCTGTTAAAGGCGATAATGTCAAATTAAGAAAAGAAATCGTTATTGCTACAATGGAAAATATGTTACATGAAGCAATTGATGGAACTATCGTTTCGCATGGTTCAAGTTTAGTCCCTCAATATATCGTTAACGAAATTAATGCCTTAGGTGGACAAGTTAAAGGACATGGAATTCCACTTGAACAATTAAAAGAAGTTATTCCGGCAGGTATTTCAAAAATCAACATGGATACCGATATTAGACTTGCTACAACAAGAAACTTACTCGAATATTATGAAGCTGATAAAGAAAGACAAAAAGGTAGTAAAGTTTATCCTTTATTAAAAGAAAAACCAGATTCATTCGAATATCGTTATTATTTAAAAGAATATATTGAAGAACTTGAAACAAATAAAAA
>CALVMY010000108.1 GCA_944349405.1 uncultured Bacilli bacterium
ACTTATAAGGCTAATGGTAGAGGTGCTTATATAAAAAAAGATGAAGAAATCATTTTGAAAGCAAAGATTAAAAAAGTTTTAGATCGAGCATTAGAAACTATTGTTCCTAATGAAATATATGATCGAATGGTTAATTATTTAAAAATGAAATAGGAAGGAGGATTAATATTGATGGATAAAAAGAATAATAAAAAGGTTAGAGAAAGTAATATTCCAGCTTCTAACACCAACAAAAATAAAAACATGAATAAAGTTCATGGCCAAGTTTTTGTTTTTACAAAATCTTTAACGGTTGGAGAACTTGCAAAAGAACTCAATGTTAATGCCTCTGACATTATTAAAAAATTATTTTTGCAAAAGAAGCTTGTTACTATCAATAATTACTTAGATGATGATACTATTGGAGAAATCTGCTTAGAATTTGGCTATGATTTCAAAAAGGAAGAAGTAATTGACGAAGAAGATTTTGAAAAAATTCAAATAGAAGATAAAGCCGAAGATTTAAAAGAAAGACCTGCTGTAGTTACCGTTATGGGACATGTTGACCATGGTAAAACTACTTTAATTGATGCTATAAGAAATTCAAATATTGCTGCTAATGAATATGGTGGTATTTCTCAAGAAATTGGTGCTTATCAAAAAGTGGTTGACGGGAAAAAGATTACTTTTATCGATACTCCTGGTCACGAAGCTTTTTCTGCGATGAGAAGTAGAGGAGCGTCTGTTACTGATATAGTTATTTTAGTTGTTGCTGCTGATGACGGTGTCATGCCTCAAACTTTAGAAGCTATTGATCATGCTAAAGCTGCAAATGTCCCTATTATTGTTGCCATTAATAAAATGGATGTTCCAGGCGCCAATCCTGAGAAAGTTATTAGTGAACTTATAACTCACGATGTTATTGCTGAAAAATATGGCGGAGATGTTATGGTTTGCGAGATTTCAGCTAAGAAAAAGGAAGGAATTAAAGAGTTACTTGAAACTATTTTAGTTGAAGCGGAAATGCTCGAACTTAAAGCAAATCCTAATAGATACGCTATTGGAACTGTTTTAGAAGCTGAACTTGATAAAGGCGAAGGACCTAAAGCCACTTTACTTGTTCAAAACGGAACATTATATTCCTCAGATTATGTTGTCGTTGGTTCGACTTATGGCAAAGTAAGACGAATGACTAATGAACATAAACAAATTTTAAAAGAAGCTACTCCTTCAACACCTGTAAGTGTAATTGGATTAAACGAAGTTCCTTTAGCAGGCGATCATTTTATGGCTTTTCCAACTGAAAAACAGGCAAAAGATATTGCTGAAAAAAGAAAATTAAAGAAAATTAACGAAGAAAGAGCTCAAAGTGGTGGAGTAACATCATTAGAAAGTTTATACGAAAAAATTAGCGAAGAACAAATGACAAGCATTAACATTATCGTTAAGGCAGATACTACTGGTAGTGCTGAAGCTGTTAAAGCCTCATTAGAAAAATTAAATAATGATCAAATAAAAATAAATGTAATAAGAAGTGCGGCAGGAGCAATTACTGAAAGCGATGTTTTACTTGCGAGTGCTTCGAAAGCTATTATTTATGGATTTAATGTTAGACCATCTGCCTTAGTTAGAAAAAAAGCAGATGAAGAAAAAGTTGAAATTAGAACTCAAAAAATAATTTATGCTTTAATCGAGGAAGTTGAAGATGCAATTAAAGGTAAGATGAAAAAAGAAACTGTAGAAAATATTCTTGGCCAAGCTGAAGTCAGAAATGTTTTTAAAGTTTCAAAAGTCGGTGAAATTGCCGGTTGTATGGTTACAGATGGAATAATAAAAAATGCATCTTTAGTTCGCGTTTTAAGAAATGGTGTTGTTACTTATGAAGGTGAAATTGAATCATTAAAAAGATTTAAAGATGATGCTAAAGACGTAAAAGAAGGTTTTGAATGCGGAATCAAAATTAAAAACTTTAATGATGTTCATGAAGGTGACGTTATTGAAGCTTATGAAAAGGTAGAAAAAGAAAATGAGTAGTAATTCAAAGGAACGTTTAGCTGCAGAAATATCAAAAGATATCAAAGAAATTATTCAATTTGAAATTAAAAATGAATCGATTGGATTTATGACGATTACAGATGTAGTTGTTTCAAGCGATCACAGCTATGCTAAAGTTTTTGTATCTTTTTTTAATAATCATGAAAAAAATCTAGAAAAATTAAATAACGCAAGAGGTTTCGTAAGACGTACATTATCTAAAAGATTAAAAACTAGAAGAGTTCCAGAAATAGAATTCGTTTTAGATGATTCATTTTTAAAATTTCAAAAGCTTGATGAAGCATTAAAAAAGGATGAAGAAGATATTTTAAAATTTAAGAAATAATTATTTTGCTATTTTTTAATGCTTTAGAAATAAAAACAGGATTTTCATCAATTAAAATTAGGTATTTATTGCCTAATTTTTTTATTGATTTATATGGAAAATGAGTTAAATTATTTAATGTTTTTTTATTAATTTTTAAATAAAATTTTAAAGGATTATATTTTAAATAAATTTTGTTATACAAATCATAAATAATAAGTTCTATAGGAGAATTTTCTTTAAAACTGAATTCTTTTAAGATAAATTGTTTATCTTTTTTTTCAATATTTATGATACCGACCATCTTATTATTTTTATTATCAAAATAATGTAGATGATATAGGTTTTTTTGAGGTAATTTACTTGTTTTTAAGAATCTCATTTCATTAATTAAGTCTTCAATTTTTTCGACGTGTTTAAAATAAAAAGAAGTATATTGAACTTTATATTCAAAATGGATAAAAAAAGTATCAAGTTTTTCTTTATTTTTTAACATTGTTAAGAA
>CALVMY010000109.1 GCA_944349405.1 uncultured Bacilli bacterium
TTTAATTTTTTTTAAATAATTAGACCACCTAAATAAGTTAGGTGGTCCTCTGTGGATGACGATTTTATAAATCGCTTAAACACGGTGTTCATCTTCACAGATTGGCAGTAATTTATCTGCTCTTATAGTATATTTAAAAATTAGTGATTTGTCATATAATATTTTTAATAAAATTAAAAATATTACCTTTTAAATTTCAAAAAATTCTTATATAACAAAAAATGAATTTAAAAATATTTATTTAAAAGTACTTAAAAAAAGCAATTTAACAGTATTTTAAATAGAAAATAATTAATATTTATAATAAAATATTAATTGAGGTTTTAAAAAGTATGAACGGTGAATTTTTTAACAATGTTACTTTTATAATTATTATTGTTGTTATCGTCGCTATAATTGCGCTTGTTATAATTTTTTCTTTATTAGAAGTTTTTGTATTTTCAAGAATGAGAATTAGAAAATCTTTCAATGAAATTACAAAAAAATATAAATATTTAAATTCTCTTTTAACAATTCAAGATTCCCAATATTTGGCAAGACTTGAGCAAATTTCTCAAACAAATTTACTTTATATTGATGTTTATGATGATTATTTAACTAGATATAATGAAATTAAAGATGAAAAAGATGCTAACGTTGCGGATTTATTGAATGCTTTAAACGTTTATGTTGAAGATAAAAACGTTAAAGGCTATAAGAAAATTTATAACGATAATTATCATTATTTTAGTGATTATGAAAAAAGCGTCAATGATTTAAATCGAGACTTAGAAGTCGTCATTAGACCTGAAGAAGATTGTAGAAAAGACTCTTTGATGCTTAAAGACAAATATAGAGAAGTTAAATCTTTATATGAAGAAGTGTATGACTCTTTATCTCCTGAACAAGAACAATTCGATAAAGTTTTTACAAATATTGATAAGAGATTTACTAAATTTGAAGATTTTGTTGATACCGCCCAATATGACGAAGCAAAAACTTTACTTCCTACCCTAGCTAAAGTTTTAACCGAAATTAAAAAGATACTTGATGTTTTACCATCTTATTTATCTGAAGTTAATGATCTTGTTCCTAAACAAATGGGCAAAGTATTAGATAAATATCACTCTTTAGTTTTAAGCGAACTCCCACTTAGACATCTTAATGTTGAAGACGAAATGGAGAATATCAAAAACGTTTTAGTTTCATTAAGAAATAATTTTAAAGAATTAAAGATTAATGGTGCCGGAGAAAAAATTGAAGCATTACATAAAATCTTAGATAAACTTGATAATAATATGGATTTAGAAGAAGATGCTCGTAATAAATTTAATGACGTTTATCATGATGTAATGGTTTCTTATACTCTTTTAGAAAAAGATGTTATTAAATTAAATAATTCAATTGAAAGTTTTGAAAAATATTACATTATAGATGACGCTAATCAAGAGAAGTTGAAAAATTTAAGTTATGAATTGGATACATTATCAAAATTTAAAAGAAGAGTTGATTTCTTCGTTCACGGTCTTGAAAAAACTTATTATACAGATTTATTAAACAAAATTAATGATCTTAAAAAAGGTGTAGAAGATTGTAAAAATCATTATGAAGAATATTCAGCTTATTTAACTTCATTAAAATCTGATACCGATAAAGCTTACGAATTAATTAATAGCCGTTATTTGAAGATGAAAAAATGCGAAGCCATTTTAAGAGAATTTAATAACGAATCACTAGAATTTAAATTTAATGAAGATATTAATAAATCTTATTCTTTAATGGATGAAATTTCTGTTGTTTTAAAAACTTTACCAATTGACGTTATTAGATTAAATCAACTAGTTAATGAATTAGAAGAATTATGTTTAAAAATTTTTACTGAAGTGGACTCTCTTTCTTCTTATCGAGCATTATCCGTTGATAATATTACATTAATTAATCGTGATAGAATGAAATTTGCTGATGTTCATAACTTGTTAACTCAAGCAGAATCGCTCTTTTTCAATGGTGAATATAAATCTTGTTATGATATGAGCGAAACTATTATTAATCGAATTGAGGACAAAGATAAGGTTTCTAGATAAATATGATTTATTTTGATAATGCTGGAAGTACCTTTATAGATCAAGATGTACTAAATCTTTTTGTTGAAGATAACGCAAAAAATTTTGCTAATCCATCTTCGTTAAATGGATTAGGCTTAAAAGAATTTTACGATATAACTAATTTTAAACGCGAAATTTTATCTACTTTAAAATTAAATCAAAATAATTATGATGTTATTTTTACAAGCGGGGCTACTGAATCTAATAATTTAGCTATTTTAGGTTATGCTAGAAAAAATAAAAATAAAGGAAAGCATTTAATTACGAGTAAAATAGAGCATCCATCTGTTTTAAATGTTTTTAAGAAGTTGGAAGACGAAGGTTTTGATGTAACGTATTTAGATGTAAAAAAAGACGGAACAATTGATTTAGATTATTTTAAATCAGCATTAAGAAATGATACGATTTTAGTTTCTTTGATGTATGTTAATAATGAATGTGGTTTTTGCTTAAATCTAGAAGAAATAAAAAAAGTTATTTTAGAAAGTGGTAATAAAAAAGTTATTTTCCATAGTGACTTGGCTCAAAGTTTGGGAAAATATAAATTTGATTTCTCTATTTTTGATATGTTTACCCTTTCTTCCTACAAAGTCCATGGTTTAAAAGGAATCGGAGCATTAATTAAAAAGAAAAATGCCGATTTAGAACCATTAGTTTATGGCGGAGGACAAGAAGGAAATTATAGAAGTGGAACTTTATCATATCCTTTAATTCATTCATTTACTTATAGTATTAAAAAATGTATTAAAGATTTTGATAAAAACTTTAAATATATCTCTACTTT
>CALVMY010000110.1 GCA_944349405.1 uncultured Bacilli bacterium
AAAAATTCTCTATTAAAATGTAGAGTCGAAAAGTTCGCCTGGCGCACTTTTCCGCCAAAAAATAAAACAGCATCAAATTCTGGTGCTGTTTTTTTTAAAATAAGATGTAAATCTTTTACTTATACATTTAAATTATGGAGGTTTTTTATTTATTTGCCACATTTCACGGGGTTCTAAGTAGAAAAAAAAGAGCCGAAGCTCTTATATTTCCCGATAATACCCCGTACTTTGTCGGAGTACCCTTATTACAACTTTGGTGCGAGAAATGAGAATCGAACTCACACAGGTTGCCCTATACGCCCCTCAAACGTACGCGTCTACCAGTTCCGCCATTCTCGCGTGCGTAAAATAATATATCAAAATTAACTAAAAAATACAATTTTTTAATTCATTGACCACTAAATTTATTAACCGAACTATATATGACATATGTATTTAAAGAACATCATAACTTTATTTATTTTAAATGGTGTAAAAAGGCAAATTTTTAAAAATTGCTCTTTTTTAGAAATCTTTCTTATTTTCATATGAAAACAATTCTATAATTCTGAAATTATTTTTAAAAAAAGAGAATTTTATTAAAATAAAAAATTTTTAAAATTAATTAGGCTTTTGCATAGATTATAATTTATAAAAATGGAGGTTTGTTATGGCTAAAAAAGTTTTAATCGAATGTCCTTCTTGTGGAAGAATTAATGAATGCAATGTAGGATTTTTCTCGAAGCGTTATGTTAAATGTTTTTGTGGACATGAAATAGATGTAAAAAATGAAAGAATGGTAACGAGAACTTGTAAAACTTGTGGAAATTTAATTGTTGTAGATAAATTAAACGAAAAAAATGCTCTTTGTCCAATATGCCATTCCAAATTGGTTGATGAGAAAGACGAATGGAAAAATGTAGAAGTTGTTTGTCCTTCTTGCAAGACTCATTTAATTGTCAATAAAGAAGAAGGAATTATTTCTTGTCCGATTTGCGATGAAAAAATCGATATTGAAAAAAATTTAATTCTTAACCAATTAAAAAAAGAAAAACAACCTGTAATTATTAGATGCGATGAATTAATTAACAATTGTGTTTATAAATCTCAAATTACTGATTTTCCTATAAATTCTGAAATTATTGTTAATGAATCTGAAGTAGGGGTATTAATTTCTAATGGTAAGGTTGTAGCTATTTATGATAGTGGTGCTCATAAAATTAATTTTGATAACACCGAGTTATCAAAATTAAATGCTACTAAAAATGATAATGGAGAATATGTTTCTTTTACTTCTGAATTATATTTTGTCAGTAAAAATATAATTAGCAATGTAAAATGGGGAACAGACTCTAAAATAAATTTATTTGATCCAGTTTCAAATATTAATTTTGGAATTGGAGCTTATGGCACTTTTAATTTTAAAATTAAAAATTATCACACTTTTTTATTTGATTTTGTTGGTACAAATAATATTAGGGACAATCACGTTAGTATTGATGAAATTGCATTAAAAATTAAACCAAATATTATTTCTTTAGTTAAAACATATCTTCCAAAATTAATTAAAGAAAATAATATTAATATATTAACTTTAGAAGAAAATTATTCATTGTTTAACAAAGAAATCTTATTTTATATAAATAATGATTTAGTTAGATATGGCATTGAATTAACCGATTTTATTCTTTTAGGAATATCTTTACCAGAAGATAATCCTGTTTTAAAAAGAATGAAAGAGCAATATGCAGAAAAATATTTAAAGGTTACTGATGAAAAAATAAAACAAGAAACTGCTTTAGCTGCTCATTCGAGAAAAATGGTCGAAGCAACAAGCGAAACTGAAATTGAACTTTTAAAAGCTAAAACTGCTGCTGAAATTGAAAGAATTAAAGCAAAAGCTTCTGCTGATGCTTATTCTTACCAAGCAAGTGCAGAAGCCAATGAAATGAAAATGAAAGGCTATAGTTATAATGACGCAACTAAAAGAGACGTTTCTTTAAAAATGGCCGAAAATTTAAACGTTGGTAATAATTCGTCTTTCATTAATGGCGGGGGAGGAAGTGATCTTTCTTCATTAGCGGTTGACAGTGTAAAAGCAAATATTATTAAAGATGTTGGAAGGAATATATCAAAAGAAATAACTTCTTCATTATTTAATGATGAAGTTAACAATCCTAATAATAAAGAAGTTGAGGAAATCTCTTGGAATTGTCCTAACTGCGGGACAAATGGTATAACTTCTAATTTTTGTCCAAATTGCGGAACTAAAAGGTCAGCAGTTGAAAACAGTGCAAGTTGGACCTGCCAAAATTGCGGAACAAAAGAAATAACATCAAATTTCTGCCCTAATTGTGGTAATAAAAAACCAGAATAAAACTTTAGGTTTATTTTAATTTTTGTTAAAAAGAGAGATAAATTTGTATTTATGAATTTAAAAGAATTTATAAGAGAAAATGTAGTTGAAGTGCTTAAAAAAACGGGTTATTTAAATTCTGATGAAACTAGGACTTCAGGAAGCGATTTTGAAATTCCTTTTTATATAGAACATTCTCAACTTGATAAAGCTTATGAAATTTTAAATGAAAAAGATAAAGAAAAAGCAAGTAATGATATCGAATCAATAATTAAAGATGAAAATGGTGTAGGCGATTCCGGAGAAAATAAAATAAAAGAATATGTATATATTTACTATATACTAAGTGAATTTAAAAAATATAAAATTGATCACTTTAATATTTCAGATTCAACAAAAAAGACGGGGTTTTATAGGGGAGAGAACAAAATTTATCCAGGGATATTGGCTTCAATTTTTAGGTCTAAAAATATTAAAGAAGATAAAGGTGAAAATGGTTCAACAAAAATGGATTTCAATTATTTAAAGAAATATTATTGTTCTAAAGAGCATAACTATTTAGAAGCTTATAAAAAGATAATTTTAGGCGGCGGTAAAAAATATAATGATGATTCAATATTTGGAAAAATAGATTTTTATGAAATGATGCAACACACATTTAGTATAAGCCCTTTTTTGGATTTAACATATGACAGAAATATTGCAAAAGTTTTTGCTAAAAGCGGAAATAGCGGTGATTGCTGTAGAATTATTTATTTTACTAGAACAAAATGTTTTTCTTCTAAAGGGAAAAAATTTAAAGAATGTCTTAAAGGCCTAAATGTTCTAGTGACAAATAAATATAATTTGATGTATGAAAATCCTTCATCAGTAGAAGAAATTCAAAATAAATTAACCCCTGAATATTATGTTTTTGAAAAAGCTGAAAATGATCGCATGAAAGTTCAAAGAGGAGTAATGCTTTTTTTAAAAAAAGGAATAATTATTAATGGAATAATACCTTGGCAATATGCAAAATCAAAGACCTTATCATTTGCAGAAATGGAAAAGGATGAAATATTAATTGATGAGGAAGATATTTTTTCAATTGAAAATTTATATGATCCATATAAGATGCTAAAAGATGAATACAAAAAAATGAACTCTTTAATGAATAATTAATCTATACATAATGAAGGGAGATAATAATTATGAATATTTTTAAATGTAAAGCTTGCGGAGCAACTTTAAATGTTAATGAAAATGACAAAATAGTCACTTGTGATTATTGTGGAACAACTCAAACAATATTTTTAAGTAACGATGAAAAAATATTAAAAATGATAGCTAGAGGGAATGAATTAAGAAATAGCGGTGATTTTGATAAAGCCTACAATATATTTGAATCTGCTATAGTAGAAAAATCAGATGACAGCGAACTTTATTGGAATTTAGTTTTATGTAGATATGGAATTACTTATGTTAATGATTATGATGAAAAGAAAAAACCTACAATTAATAGATTAAGTAATGTATCAATTTTAGATGATGATGATTATAAAAAAATCTTAGAGATTACTAAAGATGAAGAAATAAAAAACCAATATATTGAAGAAGCAACAGAAATATCTAAAATCCAAAGCAAGATTTTAGATATAGTAAATAAAGAAAAACCTTTTGATATATTTATCTCATATAAAGAAAGTGATGAATATGGAGAAAGGACAGAGGATTCTGTTTTAGCAACCGACATTTATAATGAATTAACTAAAGAAGGATATAGAGTATTTTTATCTAGAATTACTTTAGCAAATGTTATTGGAAATGAATACGAACCTTATATTTATGGAGCCTTATATTCTTCTAAAATTATGATTTTAGTCGGAACAAATGTTGATTATATTAATTCAACATGGGTTAAAAATGAATGGTCGAGATACCTTAATTTAATTAAAAAAGATAGTTCAAAAAAGATAATTCCTTGTTATAAGGGATTGGACCCTTATGATTTACCTAAAGAATTAAGAAATATCCAAGCAATTGATATTTCTAAATTAGGATATTTGCAAGATTTAATATTAGGCTTAAATAAGATATTAGGAAAGAACAAGAAAGAAGAGCAACTTAATAAAAATGCGACCGATTTATTAAAGGAAAGTATTAATAGTCGCCTTGATAATTGTTTTAAATTTTTAGATTTAAGAGATTTTACTAGAGCCGCGGCAATTGCTAATAGAATTATTGATGAAGACCCAGAAAATGGTAAAGCCTATCTAGCACTTTTATTGTGTGATGTAAAAATGAATTTTAACGATTTATCAACTTATCCGGTTGATCTTACGAATAGTAATTATTATTCAAAAGCAATTAGTTTTTGTTCTCAAGAAATTAAAGATAAGTTAGAAAAAATAAACAGTAATGCTGAAGATGACATTAGAAGGCAAAAAAATAATTTTTTAGCAGAATTTAATAAATCAAAATATCACTCCGATTATGAATTAACGGAATTAAAATCTAAGTATTATGACTCTTATAGAATGAAAGATAAAGTACAATTCATTTTAGATACTATAAACTCTGCAAAAAATGAGGTTAGTAATTTTGTTAGGGTGCCTATTGGCTATAAAGGTCGGTTCTATTTTGACTTTAAGAGAGATTTGCTAGTTTTTGATAATGGAAATGGAGATAAAATAGAGGTTTGCCCTAGTAGTCTTTCTAAAATTACTGCGTCACTTAAATCTTTTTACAAAGCTGTGCGGAACCATGCAAGAGGTCAAAATGAAGGTATTTTTGATCACGGAGATCTAACTATTAAAGTTACTTCGAAAAGTGGTAACTCTAGATCAATTTTTTTCAAAATTGCAAAATATAAAGACAAGCAATTTTATTATAAACAATCAAACTGTGATTTGATTGTTGATCCTATAAACGAACAATTGTCTTGTATTAAAGATTGTTGTTTTGTGAAAATTGAAACGGAAGAAACTTCTAATGAAGGATTCGTAATAAAAGAACAAAATAAGAAAGATTATAAAAAAGTATGGCTGGTAATACTTTTTTGTTTTGTTTTTGTCGTGGCTTTCTTTTTAATTATTGCAGCTTGTGCAATGTAATTAAATTTTAAAAAATGTTTTTGTAAATGTGCAATTTAATTTTGAATGTTCTTATGAGCAAAACTAATGTATTTTGAGTGATTTTCATATTATTTTAGTTCTTGCGAAGTATTTAACTCGTTGTATTTGACAGAATAGTTTTGTAGGAAAGGGGATGCGGATATTTTATTGGATAGTTTTTAAAATTTTTCCACAGTCTAGCTTTTATTCTTTTTTCATTAAACCATTTTAAATATTTATTTAATTTATCAATGAAGTCCGAGCATGTTGTCTCTGTCCAATCGTAAGGATAATAAAATTCGTTTTTTATTGTTCCAAAGAAACCTTCACACATTGAATTAACCGGCGAACAACCTTTTTTACTCATAGACCTTGTATAACCAAATTTTTCCATTAATGTTATCCGACTTTGGAGACGATAATGAAATCCTCTATCATTATGAATAGTACAATTATTATTTTTAATTATTTCGTGTCCTTTTATAAGCATTGTATTAGTAAGTTCAGAATTAGGGGATGTGCTACAAGTATAAACTATTGGCAAACCATTATAAACAATCAATTAAAGGAGATAAGTATACTTTTCCATCCTTTAAAGAGAATTCTGTTATATCAGTCAGTACTTTTGTATAAGGTTTATCCACTTTAAAGTCTCTATTTAATAAATTTGGAACTTCAGGGGAAATTTCCCCTTCATAAGACGAGTATTTTCGTTTTCTCTTTTGATAAACAAAAAGGCTAAGTTGTTTCATTAAGCGTCTAACAACTTTTTCAC
>CALVMY010000111.1 GCA_944349405.1 uncultured Bacilli bacterium
GAGCTTTCCCAACACTTGAATTAATCAATAATAAAAAAGAAGATGTGATAAAAATTTTTATTCATTCTTCTTTTAAAAATGAAGATGTTTTAAACGCTATATTTTCTAAACTTGATAAAAACAAAATTGAAATCACTTCTTCTAATAAAATTTTTAATTTATTAAGTGGTAATAAAGAAAATATTTATATTATCGGAATCTTTAAAAAATATAATCAAAAAATCAACTATAACTCTAACCATGTTTTATTAGACAATCCTTCAAATATGGGAAATATCGGAACAATGATTCGCTCTTCACTTGGTTTTAATATCACAAATATCGCAATTATCATGCCAGGAGTTGATATATTTGATCCAAAAGTTATCCGTTCTTCTATGGGGTCATTTTTTAGCGTAAATATTGAATATTTTTCATCTTTACAAGAATATAAAAATCGTTTTAATAATCACACCATTTATTCTTTTATGCTTCAAACTGATAACCACTTAGATGAATATAAATTTGATTTTAGTGATAAGAACAAATTTTCAACTTTAGCTTTTGGTAATGAGGCTAGTGGATTAAACTATGAATTATATAAAAATGAAAATCCTATTAAGATAAGAATTTCAAATAAAATAGATTCTTTAAATATAACTAATGCGATGACAATCGCATTATATGAATTTTATAAACAAAAAAATAAATAAGAAGCATGAAATTTATAAATGAGAAAAAAGTATATTCAATGTTTGAAGTAACTAAAGCTTCTTCTTATTCAAGAAGTTTTCTTTTAGAGTTAGAAGAAAATAAAATAATTGAACCTTTTTATAAAGATAAAAATACCTCTTATCGATATTATGATGAATCGATTTTTGTAAAATTAAATGAAATTTCTTTATTATTAAATGCTGGTTTAACTAAAAAAGATATTAAAGATTTTTATATAAATAATAAAGAAGATGATAGTCCTTCTTTGATTAAAAAAGAAAGTCGAAATTCTTTAATCTCTTCTTTAAAGGAAAAACGTGATGATATCGATACTTCTTTATTATTTTTATCTTCGTTAGTTAATAAAACTTATAAAAAGAAAACAAAAAAAATTATTTACTATTATGAAGAAAGAAATATAAATAATATTGAAATGATATCTTCTTTATTAAAAGAAATATATATTCATGCTTTAGCTAAAAATTATTATTTCACTAATGAAAATCCATTTATTATTTTTCAAAAAGATGTAATATCAATCGATTCGATATTTTCAAATAAAGATCAATTTATAAAGATTAAAATTTGCATTCCAATTAAAAAGAATTATAAAGAAAAAAATATTGATGTTATCAAAGAAGGCGTTTCTTTAATATATGAAATAAATAAAACTAGTTTTGAAAAATCTTTTAACAATTTAAAAGAAATCATAGCTTCTTCCTCTACTAAAATTAAAAATGATATCATCTATCAATATTTTGATGATAATAATATTTTAAAAATTAATCGTTTTATCATTCCTTTATAACAATTAACTACTAAAAAATTACTAATAAATAATAAAAAACTACTAAAAAATTACTAAATTTTATTCAATTTTATTGAAATTAGTATTTTATTTTCTTTATGATTATTAAACATTTTTTAAAGAAGATGTTTTTAATTATCAAGGAGTAAAAATAAATATGAACGATTTAAACAATTCGACTTTAACTTTATCTTTTGATTTAAATAAGGTTCCATATTTAAAAGGGGATGATGGTTCGACTTATTTATTAATTAAAAAGGAAGAAAATGAGGACCAAAAAAAATGTTCTTCTTTTTTATATTCTTCACCGTTAAAAAGCACCGAATCAATTAATAAAATTAACGAATTAAAGAAGCGTTATATAAGTTTTAAAGAACTAGAATATTCTTCTACTTATATATATGCGACAAAAAGAAAAATCGATAAAATAATAATCCCTTTTTTTAACGATTCACTAAAAAAAATGTTTTCTTTATCTTACTTAGAAAAATTTAGAAACGTTTTATCTAAAAAAGATTATTGTGTCAAACATAAAAACGCAATTTTATTTACTTTAAAAGATTTAATCTCTTACTCTAGAAAAATAAAACTAATTACAAGTGATGAAAGAGATGATATGCTTGAATTTCTTTTCCCATTTAAAGAAAAAGAAAAAGAAATTATTAAAGAAGAAAAAAATAAATATACTCCAATGGGAGATTTATATAAATTGTTAAATAATATTGATGATTTTAATGATAAAGCACTTTTCCGATTATTATATTTTAGCGGTTTAAGAATTGGAGAATTTTTAGGTATCCAAATAAAAGATATCCATTTTAAAAATAACCTAGCTTATATTTCAATTTATAAACAAAAATTATCGATTAATGGCAAAATATCAACTCGTTTAAAAAATTTATCATCCTATAAAATAATCATTTATGCAGATGAAAATGTAACTTATTTAAAAGAATATATCTTTAGAAATAATTTAAGAAAAGAAGATTTTTTATTTGATACTTATCGAGTAAAAATACAAAGAAAATTAAATAATTATCTTTCTAAAGCTAAATTAGAACATAACTCAATACATGGATTCGGAAGAAAATCTATTAACACTGAACTTTATAAATTAGGCGCCGACACTAAAATAAGAACTACTCTTTTAGGTCAATCTTCTTTAAAGGTTAATGAACAAAATTACATCGATCAAAACGTAGCTTTAAAAAAAGCTATTAAATATATTAAAGAAATATCTTCAAAATTATAAAAAAGACTATTAAAAAATGATAAAAATAAACAAGCTAATATGCTATAATTTTTTAGCCGCACCATTAGTTCAATGGTAGAACACCAGCTTCCCAAGCTGGCTACGCGAGTTCGATTCTCGTATGGTGCTCCATTTTTTTATAAAAATAAAAATAAGCCCGATTATTATCGGGTTTTTAAATACTAAATAAATTTTATTTAATTATAAAATGGAGATTTTTCATTATATCATAACTTTCTTTTTCTAAGGTTAAATCGTTTGAAGCACAAGCTTTAGAATCGATAATTATTGGAGTATTTGGATAAATTGATTTAAGTAAAATAGCATTAGAAATAACACAGATATTAGTTATAACCCCTATTAATGTAATCGATTCATATTCTTTTTTGTTTTCTAATAAAAAGGTTAATAAATCGATACCAGGAAAAGTTTCTTTTTCAATACATTTATAGTTTTTACTTATATCATCTAATTTATCGCATAATTTATGCCCAAAACTATTTTTTAAACAGTGAACAACTTTTAAATTCTTCCCTTCAATTGTAGTTAAATAATTCTCATCATGAGTATCTAAAGTAAATATAATATCATCATTATTATTAGCAAAATCTTCAACTACACTTAATAGATAAGGATAGATTTTTAAAGCATTTTCATTTTTTAAACTTCCAATAACAAAATCATTTTGGAAATCAACTACTACTAATAATTTTTTCATATCTAAATTATATTATTAACGTTTTTATTATAAAATTATTTTATGAATAAAAATTTAATTAAAAATGAATATTTTAAAATTATTATTAATCGAAGTATTAATCATTTAATAAAATATATTTTATTTTTTAACGATTCTAACAAAGAAGATTCTTTTGAAACATCTATTTTAGGATCATATAAAGTTAATTTATTTAAAATAAACAAAAGATTTTTTAATACTTTATCGATATCAATTAATAAAAATGATGATGATATTAATATTGATATCGATAAAGATAATTATTTAAAAGTTATTAAATTAACTTTTTTTGACTTTTTATATATCGAAAATAATAAAGAGTTATTTTTTAAATTTTATGAAAATGAAGATATTATAAATTTATTTAATAAAGATGAAACATATTTATATTTTTTAAATTTAGTTAATAAATCGATAAAATATTTTTTCTTATTAAAAGATAAAATTGATGCTTCTTATTTACATGAAAATAAAGATTTTAATAATTCTATTTATCTATATAAATATAAAGATAATAACGAAACTTTTTCTTTTCTTCCTTTAGATTTTTTAAAAATAAATTAACAAAATAAACGAAGGACTAATTTTTAATATTTTTATTAAATTAACTTAATAATCGATAAATATTCTTGGTTTTTAAATAATTTTGATTAATTTTTATTTCATAATTAATTTTATAATTTTCTTTATTAATATTTTTCCAAAAATAAAGAGTTGAAAGAGCTAAAGAAGATAGTTCTAAATCATTTTCTTTTAAAGAATTTAATACAAAATTTTCTTCATCTAGACTTACTTTATAATATTCTTTATTTTTTAAACTAATTAAAAATATAACCTTTAAAATTTTATCTTCGTTTTTATTAGTTATTCTTTTTAATATTCCTTCATAAAAGAAACTGTCTTCTATTCTTTTAAAAAAACTATCTATTAAATCAATATTATTTGATGATGGTGAATTATTTTTAATTAATTTATGAGCTTTAGATTTAATAATCTCATAAATATATAAAAATAAAGAACCATCATCATAATTATTTTTTTCGTTTAAATTTAATTTATTTTTATAAGTGTTAAATATTATTTCTTTATCTAAAGTTGATAAAAAATTAGAATCATTTATCTTTATTTTTACATTCATTACTTTTCTCCTTTTTTAAAATAAAATTAGTCCTTCTATTATTCAAGAATGTTATAAATTTAAATAATTTTCGTTTAATTTCATTTAAAGTTCAAAATATTGAATTTTAAAGAAGAAATTGTTCATGATTAGTAAAAAAAATAAAGAAAAATAATAAAAAATAAATTATTTATCAAAAATGAGAAATAATTAAATGAGCAATCTTAACAATTGCTTAACAATTCTTTACATTAGCATGGTTTATTAGCCTAAATCATATCAATATCATATAGTCGTGTTAAAAAACACGGGGGAAAATTATATTAATATGAAAAAAATTTTATTAGCATGTGCATTATTAGCAAGTTGTTCATTATTAGCTACATCTTGTAATAACACTCCAACTGTAAATCCTGATGATGATCCAAGCGTTAATCCTGATGATGACGATAATAACCCAGGTGATGATGACGAAGAACCAGAATCATTCGACACATCAAGAAATGTAAATCTTTATTCTAGAGAAGCAGGTTCAGGAACAAGAGAATGTTTCTTCGAAGGAATCGGATATGGTGATGTTGCTAAAGAAGATAAATGGGAAGATGGCGTTGTTGTTGCTTCTCCAACTTCAAATGGTGATATGATGAGCCAAGTTGGTTCAGATCCTTATGGAATTGGTTACTGTTCATTAGATGGTATCGGTGGAAATACATCAATTAAAGCACTCTCATATGAAGGTGTTACTCCAACTGAAGATACAGTTATCGATGGTTCATATGCATTACAAAGAAATTTCAACTATGTTATTAGAGATTATGAAAATACAACAGTTGAAAACGGCGAAAATAGATCAGCTGTTGCTCACGCATTTATTGAATTCTTCAACACTATCGAAGGTCAAACACAAATCGCTTCAGCAGGTGGTATCGTTACTACAGCTGCTACTGGTACTTTAGAGGAATTAATCGAAAAATACCCAGTTCTTTCAAGCAATGAAACAGTTCAATTATATACTTGTGGTTCAACATCAGTTGAAAAAGTCTTAAGTGCCTGTATTAACTACTTCACAGGAAATATTCCAAATAAAAATATCACAATCAGTGCTAGCCAAACAGGTTCAGGTGCTGCTGTTACAGGTATTACTGAAGGAAATAGCGGTACATTAGCTGATATCGGTTTCTTATCAAGAGAAATTAATGATGAAGAATTAGCAAAATTAACTGACAATAACATCCATTCTTCAATGTGTGTTGATGCTGTTGTTGCTATCGTTAATGCAGAAAATACTGCTGTTAGTGATATTACAGGCGAAACATTAACTTCAATTTATAAAGGCGAATTAAAAACTTGGGCTGACGTCGTCAATGCTCTTTAATAATTAGTTCGATTATTTTATGGAGAATATCGTTAAAGTAGAAACCAAAAATAGTCGAAATAAAAGAAAAATAATAGTAGATAAAATAATACATCTACTATTATTTTTTCTTGTTGCAATCTGTGCAAGCATTATCATTGTCTCGGTTATCTTTATTTTAATTAAAGGGATTCAACCATTCGTTGATAATTATGGTGCAGATGGAGAATTCGTTAATCAATCTTTAAGTTCTTTCTTTACAAATTCTACTTGGACTTATGATGGAAATGGCGGAGCAATGTTTTTTTTTTTTTTTTCTATTTATGTTGTTGCTCTTTCATTAATAATTAGTGTTCCTACTTCTATTTTTACAGCGCTATTTATCGCTAAAATTTCTCCAAGAGGAATTAAAGATGTTATTAGAACAGCTATCGATTTATTAGCCGCAATTCCTTCTGTTATTTTTGGTCTTTTTGGTAAAGGTATAATAAATCCTTTTGTTTATAATATTGCTGAAACCTTAGGTATTCAAACTTTTGCCGGTTCATCAATTTTAAGTGGTGCCTTAATTATTGCAGTCATGTCAATTCCTACCATGACTACTTTATCAATTTCTGCTATTAATGCAGTTGATCAATCTTTAATTAATGGGTCACTTGCCTTAGGAGCTTCAACTGCTCAAACAAATATGAAAATTATAATTCGTAGTGCAAAATCAGGTATTTTTGCTGGAATTATTTTAGGAATTGGTAGAGCTTTAGGTGAAGCAACTGCAATTCAAATGGTCATCGGCAATTCTGCAAATGGCTTAAATTTCTATAATATTTTCTCTCCAGGTTCAACAATTGCTTCCGCAATGCTTTCTGGTATTAATGAAGCTAGTGGATTTGGATATGATATTCGTTTCTCATTAGGTATTCTTTTAATGGCAGTTATCGTTGTTACTAACTTAATTTTAAATGCTATTAAAAACTATAACCGTGATAAAGACGGACCAGTTAGAAAAATTATTAAAAAGATTGGAGGATTAATTAAAAATGGAAAAGAAAAACAAGAAAATTAATCTTTCTTATCTTATTGAAAGAAATATAAAAAATAGAAAATATAAAGATGGAATTACAAATGGTTCTACTTTCTTATTTTCTTTACTTTGCGTAGTTATATTATTTTTAGTTATTGGTTATGTTCTTTTTACAGGAGCAAATTATTTAACTCCTGGATTTATTACTAGTAACTATTCTCAATCTTCCGTCGCTTTAAGGACACCAAAAGATTTTGTTTACAATGAAAATGATTATGATTTTAGCGATTTAGAAAGATTTGATGATACATATTATTCTGAAAAATGGGGAATCGGTCTTCAATATGGCAAAGATAATAACCAAAATCAAGTTATTTATCTTGTTCAAATGAGCGAAAATTCACCATTTCACGAATTAGTTAGAAGAGATGATGGAACAAATTTCAATATTCCTTCCGACATGTATTTATCTTATATTACTGTTCAAACTGAATTAGGTACATATAAGACGGCATTTAGTGAAGATGGTATCGAAAATATGATTTCAACACTTGATGAAGCTGTAAGTATTTATGATTCCAACTTCTTAACATTAGGCGGAGGTATCTCAACTTCTCTTATAACAACATGTTATCTTATCCTTTTCACTCTTATATTCTCTCTACCACTAGGAATTGGTGGAGCAATTTATTTAGGTTATTATGCAAAAGATAATCGAATTACACGAATAATTAGATCACTTGTTGATATGTCTAGTGGTATTCCTTCAATTATTTTCGGTCTTGTTGGAGCAACAATCTTTATTCCATTTGTTGGAAGCATGACCGGAACAACTGGAGGAAATATCTTCACTGGAGCATTAACAATGACTCTTATTTTACTTCCTACAATTGTTAAAACTGTTGAAGAATCAATTAAAACTATTCCTAAAAGTATGATCTCAGCATCTCTTGCTTTAGGAGCTTCAAATACCGAAACAATCTTTAAGATTGTCTTACCAAATAGTATTGATGGTATCCTAAATGCAGCAATTTTAGGTATTGGTAGAACAATTGGTGAATCAGCTGCATTAGTCTTTGCTCTTGGAACATTTATTACTGCTGCTCCAAGTTTCACTTCTGGAAATACAACTTTAGCGGTTCACATTTGGTATATCTTAGCTGGTGAATATCCTGCTTATGAACAAGCATGTGCTATCTCAATCATAATTTTCTGTGTTGTTGTAGTACTTTCGCTTTCAACAAAATTAATTAACTATTTATTTAGAAGAAAAAGGGAGAGATAGTTTATGAAAAATCCATTTAAATTTAAAAAAGAAATTGTTAATGCAGATTTATTTAACAATGATTTGCCTCTTCCTCATAGTGAAGAATATCCAGATGAAGAAGTAATTTTCAGTGTTAAAGATTTCCAATTTTATTATGATAATGGCGAAAAACACGCTTTAAAAGATATTAATTTAGAAATCTTTAAAAAGAAAGTTACTGCATTTATCGGACCTTCTGGATGTGGTAAATCTACACTTTTAAGATGTTTTAATAGAATGAATGATTTAATCGATGGCAATAAAAAAGAAGGTGAGATTCTTTATAAAGGCACTCCTATCGATACATTAAATACTATTCAACTTAGAAGTAAAGTCGGAATGGTTTTCCAACAACCAAATCCATTCCCAATGAGTATTTATAACAATATTACTTATGGACCAAAATGCCAAGGTTTAAGAAATAAAAAATCTTTAGATAAAATTGTTTATGATTCATTAAATGACGTTGGTCTTTATGAAGAAGTCAAAGATCAAATTTCACATTCCGGCACTTCTTTATCAGGCGGCCAACAACAAAGACTTTGTATTGCTAGATGCATTGCAATGTCTCCAGACATCATCTTAATGGATGAACCAACCTCAGCATTAGATCCAATTGCAACTCTAAAAATTGAAGAATTAATTAGAAAATTAAAAGAAAAATACACCATTATAATCGTTACTCATAACATGCAACAAGCCGCTAGAATTTCAGATTATACAGCATTCTTCATGCTTTGAGAATTAATTGAATTTAATAAAACTGAAGACTTCTTTGCTCATCCTAAAAATAAAAAGAGTGAAGATTATATCACTGGTAAATTTAGTTAATATTTTTACTTTTTATAATTTATAATATTAAGAGGTATTATACTATGGACTTAACAAATTTAGAGATTGACGTTGTTGAAATGTCAAAAAGAGTTAAAGAATCATTAAATTATGCTTTTTCTTTCTATTTTAATCCTTCAGCAGAGAAAAAAGATATTATAAACGATGTTGTAATCAATGAATACGAAAGAAAAATTGAAGGAATTTGTTTGTTAAATATCTTAAAAGAAAGACCATTTGCTACCGAACTTAGAAAATTAACTGGTTATTTTAAAGTCTGCGAAGATTTAGAAAGACTTGGGGATCATGCTGAAGATATCTATTGGGTAAATTCAAACTTATCCTCTTATAAAGATACAGTAAGAGTCCCAGAATTAGATGAAATGATTAATAAAACTTTATTAATGGTCAATAAGGCTATCGATTCTTTAATTAATTTCGATGAAGAAGAAGCTAAAAAAATCATTAAAAGTGATGATGAAATCGATGCTTTATATTTAGAGATCCTCTCTCTTTTACCTAAATTAAAAGAAAATAATAAGCTCGATGATGAATTCACTATTTTTACTACTCTTTTAGTAAAATATGTCGAAAGAATCGCTGACCATGCTTCAAATGTTGCTGAATGGGCAATTTATATTAAAAGTGGATTCTATAAAGATAGATACATTATTTAATCTAAATAAGAATTTAAAAAAAGGAACAATATGGCTTATATTATTTATTCATTAGAAGACGATAAAGAAATTTCTCGTGTTATCAATTTAATTCTTTCTAAAAACGATAACGAAGTTATCTCCTTTTATGATGCAACTTCCTTTTTTAAAGCTTTTGATTCTTTAAAACCTAACATGGTTTTACTTGATTTAATGCTCCCTGATATGAAAGGGGAAGATGTATTAAAAAAGATTAGAGAAGATAAAGCTAATAAAGATATTGAAATTATAGTTTTAAGTGCTAAAAATTCAATTGTTTCAAAAGTAGATATGCTCGATTTAGGAGCAGATGATTATATTGCTAAACCTTTCGAAGTTTTAGAACTTATTTCAAGAGTAAATGCTAAAAAAAGAAGACACAATGAAGAAGTTATCACTTATCAAGATCTTTCAATCTATCCTTTAAAATATGAAATATATAAAAATAATGAAAAGATTGATTTGACTACTAATGAATTTAAAATTCTTTCTTATTTAATTAAAAACAAAGAAAGAATTATCTCTCGTGATGAACTTTTTAAAGCTTATTGGGGAGAAAATATGGCTTCATTTGAATCAAGAGTCATCGATGTTCACATTAAAGGAATAAGAGATAAACTTGATCCTAATAACAAAGACCATTATATCGTTACTATTTATGGCGAGGGCTATAAATTAAAAAACGAATGAAATAATTAATATTTAATCACTCATTTATCAGCTTAGTTAAAACTTAACTAAGCTTTTTTAATTGTAAAGATTATAAATTTAAACTAAGCATATTAAATTTGATTTAATAAATTGATAAAATGTGAAACGATAAATAAATAACTGATAATTTATTTATTTAAAATTTAAGAGAGTAACAAATGAATAAAAAACAAATTATTATCCAAGCAATTATTTCTTTAGCAATCTCATTATTAGTTTTATTAACTTGTTTTCTTTCAACCTATTTTATTAGTGAAAATGAAGCTAAAACTATTTTAACAAATTATGCTTCTTCGATTGCAAACATTTATAAAAATGAAGAAGATAATGAAGAATTATTATTAAAATATGATGAAGTTTTAAATTTAAGAATCACTATTTTAAAAAATGATTCGAATATGGTTATTTTAGATATTAATAATATTGATAATTCTTTAACTAGTGAAGAAAATAGGTTGAGTGAATTTTTAAATAATGTTGATAAATTCTACTATAAATCATCTTTAACTTTAGATAGCGAGGTTTTATATTATGTTGCCGAAAATAAGGAAGGCTATTTAATTCGTGTTGGTCAATTAAGAAGCGATATTATCTCTTCTTCGATTAATGTTTTAATAATTGGTTCGATATGTATCGTTTTAATTAATATTATATATTATATTTATCTTTATTTTTTATATAAAATAAACTTCAAAATGCTTAAAAATGAAGTTAATAAATTATCAGATTTAGTTACAACTGATCCATTTTTATATGGTAAAGATGGATTTGATGTTTTATCAACTTTAATTGATGATACAAGAGTGATGATAATTAATAATCTAAACAATTTAACTTTAGAAAAAGAAAAGATTGAATACATTATTAACGTTTTAGAAGAAGGTATTATCGTTTTAAATAATAAAAAGGAAGTTATATTGATTAATGACTTCTCTTTAAAGATTTTAGAGACTAAAAAAGAAAATGTTATCAATAAATCTTATAAATTTATGCTTTTCCCTCTTTCTTTTGAAGATAAAATTAAAGAATTAGAAGAAAATGAAAATTTAAATCATGTTGAACTTGTTATAAAAATTAATTCGAAAGATTATGCTTTTGTATTTTCAAAAGTTAAAAATGATTTAACTTTTAAAAATACTCCGGTCGATGATGAATTTATTTATACTATTTTAATTAATGATATTACTTATATTAACGAGACAATAGAAATGAAAAAAGAATTCTTCCAAAATTCTTCACATGAACTTAAATCTCCTTTAACTTCAATTATTGCTTATAGTGAAATGATTAAAAATGGGCTTTTAAATAGTAAAGAAGAGATTAAAGAGGCTAATGATCATATTTTAGATAGTTCAAAAAGAATGAAGGAATTGATTCAAAATATGCTTTATCTTTCTTCTTTAGAAAATAATGTGGTTAAAAAAGATAAAAGAATTATTAATATTAACGAACTAATAAAAAGGATTGTTGAAGATAATAAAATTAAAATTGAAAATAAAAACATCGATGTAAAAATTGAAAATTATGCAGATTTAGCCCTTATTATTGAAGAAAATGATGCCGATATTTTATTTAGAAATTTAATTTTAAATGCGATTAATTATGTTTTAAATAACGAAGGAAAAATTATAATTTCAATTTATAAAGATAAATTAATTGTTAAAGATAATGGAATTGGTATCAAAAAAGAAGATATTCCTAATATTTTCACTCGTTTTAAAAGAAGTGATGAAGCGATTAAAATCAATAGCGAAGGCACTGGATTAGGTTTAGCAATTGTTAAACATGTTTTAATTAAATATAACTTTAAAATTGAAGTAAATTCTGAAATCAATAAAGGTAGTGAATTTATCGTTACTTTTGATAAATCATCTATCTTAGCTAAATAAATATAGACTTTTTAAATAGTTTTATTATTAAATAAAAGTATGGAAGTTATAAATATTATTATAATTTGTTTAATTGGGATTTTTATATTTTTAGAACTACTCTTTTTATATTTAAAAAATGATAATTTAAGAAAGATTTTTAAATGTTTCCCACTTCTTTTGACTTCGATTTTATTTTTATTAATAGATTATAAAGCGTTTTATATTCCTTCGATTATTGCTTTTTTATATGCATTAGGAGATTTTTTCTTGCTTTCATTAAATAAAAAACTGTTTTTTGTTGGAGCTTTATCCTTTGCTTTCGGACATATGCTACTAATTTTTTACTTATTCTTTACTAAGATATTCCTATATAATCTCTGGGCTTTAATAATATCTTTGTTTGTTATACTAATTTTCATGATTATATTCTTTATTTATATGAAAGATAAAATGAAAAGTTTTATTTATGGAGGATGTTTTTACGTTTCACTTCTACTTTTCATTTTCTTATATTCACTTGCTTCAACATTTATTAATAATCCAACAACCTATATTGCATTAATTATTGGTTCATTAACTTATTTTGTATCAGATATATTAGTTATCAAAGAAAGGTTTATTAAAGACACTAAATATTTAAATTTAGCGATTATGAGTTTATATTATCTAACAAATATTTTGATTTTTGTTTCTCTTTATATTTTTTAACTATTTCACTAATTAAAGGAATAAAGGCTAAAATTAGAAAAACAACAATAATAAAAATCATACAATTAATAAAGAAAGCTTCTGGAAATATTAAAATAATTGGATCTTCATCATAATAAAAGATCCAATTTTCTTTTCCTGGGAAAAAGATTGAATGAAAAATTCTAAAAGCAAAATCGAAGTTAATTGCAGCAACAATAACTACTATTAAAAGCAATAATATTAAGACTAAAGGTGTTAAACTCAAAGATGAAAAACCTTTAAAATTTAAATTAACAAAAACTTTCTTTTTTTCTAATATAAACAAAGTAACAAAAATTACAAAAGATACTATTAAGGTGATATTAACAAGTAAAAATAGCGGTATACAATCTAAAAAATGATTCATTCCGCTTTCACTATAAAAAAACACTCCTTCAGAAAAAGGATAGTTAAAAAGAAGTGAATCTAATAAAGCGTCATAAGAACTTTTAACGTCTAAATATGTAAAGTTATATCCATAACGAGCTAAATAATCTAAAGTATGTAAAAAATTAATTTGCGAATAAAAAAATGGTCTAAAAACTAAAATGAAAAAGATAGGAAAAGTAAAAATCATCAAAGTAAATGAAATACCATATAAAGTAGATAAGCTAGCGTTTAAAACCTTCTTTTCCATATATAAATTAATTTTATTCTTTAATAAAAACTATACAAGTAAATATTTAGTATATTTATGCAGGTTTCCAAGTATATTTTAATTAATGCAATTCTTTAACATCTATTTTGCCAATTAATGTTTTTGGTAATTTTTCAATATAAACAATTTCTTTTGGTTTAGCATAGATTGATGCTTTATTAACAATTAAATTATTAATTTCTTCACTATATTTGCCAAAATCTTTAGGATAATCTCTATCTAAAACAACAAATAATTTAATCATTGATCCAAAACGATCATCACTTACCCCAATTGCAGCATTTTCAAAAACATAAGGTAAAGAATTAACTATATTTTCAATTTCACTTGGAAAAATATTAATCCCATTAACTTTGATTAATCTTTTAATTCTTTATTCAAAATTAATATATCCTTCTTCATCAATATATCCATAATCACCTGTTTTAATATATTTTTCATTATCAAAATCAATAAAGATATTATCACCTTCACTATTAACTGAATGACGATATCCATTCATTAAGGTAGGTCCTCCAATAATAATTTCACCTTTTTCATTTGGTTTTAATAAATTATTATTTTCATCAATAATACCGGCTTTAACATTTCTTAATGGTTTTCCAACAGTCCCTTTTTTAGTTTCTTTAATGGAATTTACGCTGCAAACAGTAACTGTTTCAGTTAATCCATATCCAACACCGAGTCGACATGAAGAATTAGCTTCTTCCATTCTTTTATTGAATCTTTCAAGTAATGAATCACTAACGAAATCTCCGCCTACAAAACAATTTCTTAACGAAGCTAAATTTTTCCCTTTAAAATCTTTATTTCTTAATAAACCTTCAAAAAGAATCGGGACCCCAACGATAAAATTAAGTTTTCCCTTTTTTAAGAATTTAATCGTTTCTTTTGAAGAAAATTTAGGCATAAGCATGTCACAGCCACCATAAGCGAGCTCAATATGCATACAAATTGTTAATCCAAACCCATGGAACATAGGCAAAACTGATAAAACATAAGTTACTTCGCCCTCTTTAAAATTCAAGACTTCATAACAAGATAAACAAACATTATTAATTGCGTAAGAAGAAAGAGCAATTGTTTTAGGATTACCTGTTGTTCCACCACTATGAAGATAAACACAATCTTTTTTATTGTCTTTATCGAATTCAGTTATTTTTTCTTTTTCTTTATAAAATTCATTTATAGAATAATATGAATTTTTATCTTTTAAATAGGTTAAATCTTTTTTATTAATGCGATGATATAAGAAATTTAAAATAAAATTACATTCATGAGTAGGAGAAACAGAATATACCTTTATACCTTCATTATTTAATTTTTTAAATTCGTTATAGCGAGTATCTAAAACAAATAAAATTCTAGAATCGCATCTTTTTAAAATCTCTTCAAGTTGTTCTTCTTTCATTAAAGGATGAATAACATTAGCAATTGCTCCAATTTGATTTATCGCATAAAAAAGATATAATGCTTCAGGAATATTAGGAAGGCATACCGTGATAACATCGTCTTTTTTAAACCCTAATTTTTTAAAATGATAAGCAAAATTATTTATTTTAGAAAGTAAATATTCATAATTATAATATTTGCCCTTATAATAAAAAGCTTTTCTTTTTGGATAAGTAATTGCTGTATTATAAACACTTTCATAAAGTGTCTGTTTATCTAAATTTAAATATGAAATCATAAAATAATAAAAACTCCTTAAATATTTAAATTAAATCCGGCTGACCAATATAAAATCGCATGGAAAAGAGTAATTAAAGGAATATGAGCTAAATATACCCAAATAGTATGTTTTCCAATAAAAGAGATTGGTTTTGTTATTTTTAATTCTCTTTTAAATAACGATTCTTTATTTTTATAAACAGTCGAACCAATAAATTCTCCAATTAAAAAATATGTTAAATATGGGAAAAGTGGGAAAAAATCTCCTCCCCATTTAGAAAAACCAAATATAGAACCTATTATTCCTATAAATATTCCAAGCGGATCATCACTAGCAAAATCAAAATCAGTTCCTGAAACTTGATAAAAAATAGTTAAAAAGATTGAAATAAGTGAAATAGTAAAAGATACAGCATACCAAGTTTTTATATTATTTTTAGATAACTTTAAAGTTAACCATTTAGCAAAATAAACAACTAAAATAATTGCCCCAAAACAAGATAAAACTCCAAAAGGAATAAAAGTCGTTTTTAAAGAAAATAAATCAAGTGCGACTCCTACTCCAGTTAAAGCAGTAATTAAAACTCCACATCCAAGTAAAATCAATCCTCTTTTAATATTATTTTTTGAAAAAGTGAAAGCAATTCCACATATTACAAAAAAGATTATTAAAACAATCTGTCTAAAAGCAATCCTAACATCCCAATTATAATAACTTGCTCCAAATTGCATATAAGAATATAAATAGGAGGGTAAACTTATTCCGTTTTCATTAGGTAAATTAGGACTAAATCCAGTTGAATAATATGTTACATTTACATCAAAAAATTTATATACAAAATCATAGATGCTCCACATCATATGATCAAAAACCATTAAAATAATTGAAAAACCTCTTAAAAAATCAATCTCCCAAACACGAGATTTTTTAATTAATTCTTCTTTTTCTTTTATAGGTAAAGTAGTTAAAATAACTCCTTCATTTTCATTATTTTGCATACCTTAAAATTATACCTAAAAGGAGGTATATTTTAAATAATAAAAGACTCTCATTTAAAGAGATTTAACTATTTTTCTTCTTTTCTTTTATATTTATATAATAAATATAAACTTTTATTAAACTTAATAAGAAAATTAAAAAGAGTGCTAAAGCAGATAATATTCCTCCTAAAGCAAATATCTCTCCTTTTAAATATATATTTAATCCAAAAATAGAGATTGTTTCACTTAAAAATTCTTCATTTAAAAAAGTAAAACTTATTCCTTCTAAAGAAACAATGATCGCGCCTATTAATAATAAAAAACTACCTATTAAAGGATAATATTTTTTATTCCACAAAATAATTAGTAAGATTAATCCAATCAAAGATATAGCTAAACCAATTAAAGTAATATAATCAATATAAATTGTTTCATTTTTAACAAATGTTTCAATTAAAAAAGTATTAATAAATGAATCGTTAATTTCTAAAGAAGATAAATCACCTCCAATTAAAGCAATTAAAGGAGGTATTTCTAAATTTATCTTTAAATTAATTTGATAAATCGAAGTTTTAATAGTTAAGGTGGGTGAAATTAAAAATATTAAAAGAATACTTAAAATAAATAAAATAATACTTATTAATACAAAATATATTCTTTTAAATTTAATCTCTTTTTCCATATATAAACTAAATTATAATATTTTTTTAAAAATAAAAATTAGAGATTATCTCTCTAATTTTTATAATATTTAAATAATAAATTAATTACAATTATTATTTAGCTTTTTCGCCTTTTTCAATAATTCCATGGAATAATCCAACGATAAAGATAATTCCAAAGCAAACTGCACAAATTATTCCTCCGAGTGCTAAAGTAACTACTGGGATATTTAAAAATTCTCCAACACCTTCAAATAATCCATTTACTGCTTCTTCATTTAACATATCAAAGAAAGTAGCTTGTAAACCAACTAAAATAGTTCCAACAAATGAAAAGAAACTTCCAACTAAACAAAGATTTTTCTTTCTCCAGCAAGTTAAAATTAAAATAACACCAATGACTCCAACAATTAAACCAATAAATGTTACATAATCAAATGCAAATGTTCCTTCTAATCCTTCTAAAACAATAGGATCATCTTGTTGTTCACCATTTAAAAATGAAGTTGTGGTAATTGTAAGTTCATTACTTGTTCCACCAAAAAGTCCTAAAAATGGAGGTAAAGCTAATGTTGCAACAGTTAACATTGTAGTTCCAAAAATCGAAACTTCAGCATTTAAAGATGTAGCTGGAGAAATTAAAAGTAAACATAATACTCCAACTAAAAGTAAAACAACAATAACAATAGTCCAAAAAACTCGACCTAATCCTTTTAAAAATTTCATATAAAATAATCTCCTTTTTTATGAAATAACTATTAATAAAATTATACTCTATATTAACACTTTTTTCTTTAAAAATTTTCATCAATTTTTAAAAATTTAGCAAAAAAATAAAAGCACCTTTTGATATAAAATTAATTTTATTTTTAAAGGTGCTTTTAAGAAATATTATTATCTTTATTAATAAGAATAAATCGATTACGTAAATTAGTTTTATCGATATTATAACCAATAAATACCGCTTCTGATTCGTTAACTATATTTTGAGAATTAAAGAGTTCTTCAATCGTATATAAATTATTAACCATTTCAAAATGATAAATTCTTTCCTTTATTTTAATAAATCCTTTACTTCTTAATATTTCTCCATAAAATCCTCTAGAAATATCTTCTAAAATTGAAATAAGTTGATAAATAGAAGTTAGATTTATCGATCTTTTAAGTGAAAAATTTATTAAAGGTAAAGTTTTAATCTCACTACTTATTTTTTTAGATTCTAAATCTTCTTCATCATAAAATAAATTTTTAAAAAAAGATTCATCATAAGAAGAATAATGTTCATCATTAATAATAATTGCTTTATTATTAATCTCTTTAATCTTTTTATTTATTAATTCTTTATCTATTTTATTAAAAGATTCATTTTTAGAAACTACTATTATTGAAGCATATTTTATTTGATCTTCTAAGCAAGGATCTAAAGTAAAGTTCTTATTATTAAGCAAAGAATAAAAATATATTCCATCAACAAGTGTTATCGCATTTAATATTTTTATTCTTTCATAACTAACTTTTTTTAAATTAGTGAGAATTGAAGATAAATATCCTACTCCAGTAGGTTCGACAATTAAATAATCTGGATCTAATGAATTAGAGATAGTTAATATTGAAGAAGCAAATTCACCTTTTGATGAGCAACAAATACACCCTTCAGTAAATTCATATATTTTAATATCATCCTTCTTCTTATTATTAATAGTCTCTTCTTTTAAAGTGGAGCTATCAATATTGATAGCTCCATATTCATTTTCTAATATACAATAATCTCTTTTAGTCTTTTTAATTATTTCTTTAATAAAGGTAGTTTTACCAGCTCCTAAAAAGCCTGAAATAACTAAAATTTTCATAAATTATTATTATATTAATTAAATTTTTAATATTTTTTATAAATTTAAACAAATATTAAATAATTATTTATCTTGTGGGATTCTAACGACTGGTTTAATTAAATCTCTTGGTTTATCTCTCATTAAGAAGAGTGCTTCTTCTAAATGTTCCCATCCATCAAAAACGTGAGTAACAAGAGGATGGACATCAAGTTTTCCAGCAGCAACTAACGAACCAAGTTTTTCCATTCTTAATCTTCCGCCTGGCATTAATCCACCATTAATTTGTTTATGTCCCATACCAACTCCCCATTCTGTACGTGGGATATTGATATATTGTCCACTTCCTAAATAGTTGACGTTACCAATTTTTCCACCTGGTTTTAAGCAATCGATAGCTTGTTCGAATGTTTCACATTCTCCTCCAGCAATAATAACTTTATCGACACCTTTACCATTTGTTAATTTCATAACTTGTTCAGCAATTGGGCCATCTTTATAAGAAATAAAGTCGGTTGCACCATAGCCTTTAGCTGCTTCAACACAAACAGGACGTGTTCCAACAGCAAGAATTCTACTAGCACCTCTTAAAGCAGCTCCAGCAACACTCATTAATCCAACAGGACCAATTCCGATAACTAAAACTGTATCACCATATTGAACATCAGCAAGTTCTGCTCCATGGAATCCTGTAGGAACCATATCAGAAAGCATACATGCATCAACAGGGTCAATATTTTCTGGTAATAATGCTAAGTTTCCATCAGCATCATTAACATGGAAGAATTCTGAGAAAACACCATCTTTGAAGTTTGAGAATTTCCATCCATGTAACATTCCGCCAGAATGCATTGAATAACCAGCTTGAGCTTCAAGTGAATTCCAATCTGGTGTAATTGCAGGAACTAAAACTTTATCGCCTGGTTTAAAGTCTTTAACTAAAGAACCAACTTTAACAACTTCAGCACAGCATTCATGACCTAAAATCATGTTGTGTCTTTCTCCGATTGCTCCTTCCCATAAAGTATGGACATCGGAAGTACAAATAGCAACAGCAAGTGGTTTACAAATTGCATCTAATGGTCCACATTCAGGGACTTCTTTTTCGATCCAGCCTGATTCGCCGATCTTTAACATTGCATAACCTTTCATTAAATTTCCTCCGTTATGTTTAATGATTTATTTTATCATGAAAGCGCTTTCAAAGTATATTAAAATAAATAAGAAAAATATATTGAAATTAATAAAATGTAGTTAAAATGTTTCAAATGAAAGATTTTAAAAACTATATTCGAAACAATTATAAATTTTTATCTTTAATTAACTTAATTAGCCTATCTTTACTATTAATCATTTTTTCTTTTTCAATATTATCAAGTAAATATTCATTTTCTTTAGCAAAACTTATTCCGCTTTTATTAACATTTACTAAATAAGAATAAGCAAAGTCTTCTTTAATAGAAATAGTTGATAAAGGTAATAAATTATTTGTATCAAAAATAATATTTTTAATAATATAGTTAACACATTCACTTATTCCAAAAAAAGTAGCTTTTTTACCTTCAACAATCTCAAAACCTCTTCTTTTTACTTTTTCTTCAATCTCTTCATAATTTAAACTAATATTATGTTCCTTTAAATAAAAATTTAAAGGAACATTATTTATTAAAGTAGATGAAAATAAATTAACAGATCCTTCTCCATGTTCTCCTAAAACATAACCTGATATATTATTAAAAGGGACATTAATTAATTCACTTAATATTATTTTATAGCGATTAGTATCTAATAAAGTACCACTTCCAATAATTTTATTTTTACTTATATTTAATTTTTTATAAGTATAATAGGTTAATATATCAACAGGATTAGAACAAATAATAATGAATTTATCATAATTGATTCTTTTTAAATTATTTAATATTTCATCAAATATTTTAACTGCACTATCAACTTGTTCAAGTCTAGAAGAAGTGGAAGATTGAGAGATTCCAGCGCTAATAATTAAAAAATCCACCTTAGTTAAATCATTATAACTTCCTTTTTTAAATTTACTAAAAGAAGAAAACAAGCTTCCATCTGTTAAATCTTTAACTTCAGCTTCAACTAAAGATTCATTAATATCGATTAAATAGATATTATTAAATAAATTTTCTTTCATTAAAGAGTAGCAAATCATTTTTCCTACTCCACCAAGTCCAATTATTCCAACATTTCTTTCCATACTTTTTATATTTTTTATTATTTTCTTTCTTTTATTTTATAACAAAAAAACACAAATCTTTATTAATAAAATTTGTGTTTTTATAATTTCTATAAATCGTCTTTTAAAGCACTTGATTTAGCATAAGCTGTACTTCTTGCTTCAAAAAAGTCTGTTTTAATCATGTTAGCATCGCTAAATGTTGAAACCCACTTCATTGAATCCGGCTCTTTATCGTGGCCTTCATAAATAGGAGCAAGACCTAAATTAGTACATCTAAGATTTCCTAAATATTTAATATAATCATCAACCATTGTTTCATTTAATCCAGGAATATCATTACCAATAATATATTTACCCCAAGCCATTTCTTGTTCACAGCCTTCGTTAATCATCATTCTTAATTCATCGATTGTCTCGCTATCAAATAACCAACTTTCTTCTTTTTGAAGTTCATGAATAATATTTCTAAATAACCATAAATGAGTATTTTCATCACGATTAATATATCTAATTTCTTGAACACTACCTGGCATTTTTCCATTTCTTCCTAAATTATAGAAAAACATAAATCCACTATAAAAATAAACACCTTCTAAAATATAATT
>CALVMY010000112.1 GCA_944349405.1 uncultured Bacilli bacterium
AAAGTGCAGTGTTATGTGTAATAACAATGACAGTTTTTTCTTCTTTTTTACATAAATCATAAAGAACTTTTAAAATCATTTTGCCAGTTTCATAATCAAGAGCACCAGTAGGTTCATCGCAAAGTAAAAGTTTTGGGTTTTTTGCTAAAGCTCTAGCTATTGAAACTCTTTGTTGTTCACCTCCACTTAATTGTGAAGGATAGTTATTTTTTCGATTTTTGAGTCCTACAAGTTTTAAAGCATCGAGTGCTTTTAAAGGGTTTTTACATATTTCTGTAGCGATTGATATGTTATCAATCGCTGTTAAATTAGGCATTAAATTATAAAATTGGAAAACGAAACCAATTGAATTTCGTCTAAATAAAGTTAATTTTTTATCGTTATAAGAAGATATATCTTCATTATCAACAATAATATTTCCGTTAGAAATTGTATCCATCCCTCCAAGTAAATTTAAAAGAGTAGTTTTTCCACTACCACTAGGACCAACAATTATAGTAAATTCTTTCCTTTTTATTTTAAATGAAAGATGGTCATTAGCTTTGATTTCTTCACTTCCGACTTTGTATATTTTTGAAACATTTTTAAATTCAACTAATGTTTCGTTTTTTGTTCCTTTAGTGTTTTTACCATTAATCTTTTCTGCTTTCATACTCTTATATTATTAATAATTTTTTATAAATGAGCACTCTATTTAAAGTAGAAGAATATAGTTAATAATACTAGATATATTAGAGTTAATTTTATAGTGATTGTAGAGCAAATAGTTTTAAGTAAAAATGTTAAAAAAATAAAATTTTAAATTTGTTTAAAGAACAAATTTTTATTGCTTTTATTTAATTTTTATTTTAAAAATTAATTATTAATTTAAGGAGAAATAAATATGTCACATCCTTTCGATAATATTAAGAAGAATTTTGGTTTTGGGGTAATGAGATTACCTTTAGATGAAAATAACAAAGTTAATTTAGATGAATTTAGGAAAATGGTCGATTATTTTATCGACAATGGTTTTAATTATTTCGATACGGCTCACGTCTATTTAAATGAAGAAAGTGAAAAAGCTTTAAAAGAATGTTTAGTAAAAAGATATAAAAGAGAAGATTTTGTTTTAACAAATAAATTATCTTCTTCATGTTTTAGAAATGAAGAAGATATCTTACCTTTTTTTAATTTACAACTGAAATGTTGCGGAACTCAATATTTTGATTTTTATTTAATGCATGCTCAAAGTAGAAACAATTATGAACAATATCAAAAAGCTAATGCTTATAAGATAGCTAAAAGATTAAAAGAAGAAGGAAAAATTAAACATATTGGTATTTCTTTTCATGATTCAGCTGAATTTTTAGAAAAGATTTTATTAGATCATCCAGAAATTGAAGTTGTTCAACTTCAATTTAATTATTTAGATTATGATAGTGAAGATGTTCAATCAAAAAAGTGTTATGAGGTTTGTGTTAAATATAATAAACCTGTCATCGTAATGGAACCAGTTAAAGGAGGAAGACTAGTTAATCTTCCTTTAAAAGCAAATGAATTATTAAAAAATTTAAATAATGGTTCGAATGCTTCTTATGCAATAAGATTTGCTGCTTCTTTTGATAATGTTTTTATGGTTTTAAGTGGGATGAGTTATATGGATCAACTCATTGATAATGTTTCATTTATGAAAGATTTTATCCCTTTAAATGATAAAGAAATAGATACTTTAAAAGAAGTAGTTAATATATTTAATGAGATTCCTACTATTGCCTGCACTTCATGTAAATATTGTCTTGATGGATGCCCAAAACATATTAAAATACCTTCCCTTTTTACCACGTATAACAATTATTTATTATTTAAAGAAGATAGTGCTTTTGAAGCATATAAACATGATAGTAACGAAAATAATAAAGCTAGTGATTGTATCAAATGCGGTAAATGTGAAAATATTTGTCCTCAACATTTAAAAATTCGTGATTTATTAGTAAAAGTAGCTTCAACATTTGAAAAATAAGTACTTAATCTATAAAAATAATATTTGAAGTAGTATAATAATTATTTAGAAATGAAAAAAGAAGTTATTTACTTAAATAGATTTTTATCGTTTAAATAAAATAAAAAATATCAAAGATTTGTTCTTTGATATTTTTTTTATTCTTTTTTATAAAAAAGGAGAAAACATGTTACATTTAGTTAATCACCCACTTATTACAATGAAACTCAATAAAATGAGAGATGAAAAAACAAATACAAAAGATTTTAGAACTTTGCTTGATGAAATCGCTTCTTTAATGACTTATGAAGTATATAAAGATTTAAAAGTTGTTCCTACTGGTAAAAAAATTACAACCCCTACTGGAGCAGTTATTGATAAATTAGGGCTTGAATATTCTTTGGTAGTTGTTCCTATTTTAAGAGCAGGAATTGGAATGAGTAATGGGGTTATAAATATGCTTCCTACTGCTCGAATTGGTCATATTGGGATGTATAGAAATGAAGAAACATTAGAGCCAGTTGAATATTTTTGTAAATTACCAAAGGTTGATAACCCCCTTGTTTTAATATGCGATCCAATGCTTGCAACTGGAGGAAGTGCTTGTGATGCTATTAAACTTATTAAAGCTAGAGGTTATAAAAATATCCGTTTATTATGTTTAGTTGGAGCTCCTGAAGGAGTTAAAAAGGTTGAAGAAACACATCCAGATGTTGAGATTTATTTATGTGCATTAGATGAAAAATTAAATGAAAAAGGATATATTATTCCAGGATTAGGAGATGCTGGAGATAGAATATTTGGAACATATTAATTTATAAAATATCTATTAATCGTTTATTATAAAAAAGCAATGAATAATTAATTTCATTGCTTTTTATTTATCTAAACTTAATAATTCATCAACTTTTTTAAATGTTTCACCGATTGGAAGATTGATTTCTTCTTTTATTTCTCTAGATATATATAATTTTTCTTTATTTATTAAAAAGATATTATCCCCAAAAAAATAAGAGATAAAAGAAGAAGCGGGGTATACATTTAATGAAGTTCCTCCAATTATTAATAAATCAGCTTCTTGTAAAGCAATTAAAGCTTTTGTAATTGTGTTTGTATCTAAACCTTCTTCATATAAAACAACATCTGGTTTAATAAATCCTCCACATTTAGGGCAAATTGGAATATTATCCATTTTTAGAATCTCATCTAAAGTATAAAATTTAGCACATTTTTCACAATAATTTCTCATAATTGAACCATGAAGTTCAATTACTTTTTTGCTGCCAGCTTCTTGATGAAGATTATCGATATTTTGAGTAATAATTGCAATGTTTTTATGATATTCATTTTCTAATTTTGCTAAAAAAAGATGAGCAAAATTAGGTTTTGCTTCCTTATTTATCATAAATTCACGATAAAATTTAAAAAAGATATCTTTATTATATTCATAATAAGAATGAGAAAGGATAGTTTCATAATTTACTCCATATTTGCTTTTTAAATTATAGAGTCCATCTTTACTTCTAAAATCTTTTATTCCGCTTTCAGTAGAAACTCCAGCCCCACCAAAAAATACAATGTTTTTAGCATTTTTTATCGCTTTTTCTAATTTAATAATTTTTTCATCATTCATTGTTCTTATTATAAATTAAAATATTATTTTTTAAATTAATTTATAAAAAATGATATATAATTATTTATCGTTATGAATGATTTAGAATTTGGCGAAAAATATTATAAGTTAGTTGGAAAATATACAGTTTTTCAAGCAATTATAAATGTTATATTAACCATCGGTAAAATATTTGGTGGTATTTTTGCTTCTTCAAGCGCTTTATTAAGTGATGGAATTGACTCTTTAGGAGATTCTTTAACATCTTTAGTAAGTGTTATAGCGAATAAAAAAGCTAGTAAAAAAGCTGATAAAGAACATCAATATGGACATGAAAAAATTGAAAACTTCATTACTCTTTTATTTTCTATTTTTATTATTCTTTCAGGTTTAATTTTAATATATAACGCTATTACTTCGATGATTAATGGCTCTTATAAAGAAGATTTGTCATCATTTTTTATCTATGCAATCATTATTTCGTCTTCAGCTATTTTTATAAAAGGAATTTTAGGAATAGTTGTTTTTATTGGATATAAAAAAAGCAAATCACCTTTATTAAAGGCTCAAAGTCTAGATCATTTTTTAGATTCGATTGGTACTTTATTAACTTTAATTTCACTAATCATAATCTATATTTTTAAAGATAATGAAATGGTTAGAATATTAGACCCAATTTCTTCACTAATTATTTCATTTATTATTTTAAGCGGCTTAATTCGTATATATATTAATAATACAAATTCCTTAATAAATAAAGCCATTTCTAAAGAAATGTATGAAAAAATTAAAAATGAGATTTTAGAGGTAAAAGGAGTTTTACATATTGATTTATTAAAAAGTAGAATTGCTTCTAATCGAGTATTTATTGATGTTGAAATAAGTGTTGACGATGATTTATCTTTAAAAGAAGCCCATGATATAGCCGAAAATATTAAAGAGACGATAAGAAAAAATAATAGAGAAGTTAAATCTGTTTTAGTTCATGTTAATCCTTATTCTCATAAAGACCAAGAAACTGGGATATATTAATTTTTCATCTTTTTAAATATGGACAGGTGGCGAAATTGGTAAACGCGTAAGTCTCAGAAGCTTATGAAGTAATTCTTGTGAGTTCGACTCTCATCCTGTCCACCAAATATTAATTAAAAAAATCCGATTTAATCGGATTTTTATTTATCTATCATAATTGAAAGTATCTCTTTATCAGTTTGTTTCATTCCTTTTTTTGCTAATCTTCCAACACTATGAATTGTATTATCACATGTTTCTTTGATAATCCCATCTCCAGCATTGATATTGGAATTATTTTTATACATTTCATACCCTAAAATGCCACTTTCTAAAGCAAGAGCAATTTTACCAGCACAACTAGCTTTAGCTCCATCACAAATTATCCCACTAGCTAGTGCTAAGCCATTAATTATTGTATGAGAAACAGATTCCAAAGATTTATTTTCCATAAAAGCAATTGCGCTACTAGCTGCAATTCCAGCGCTTATTGCTCCACAAAAAGCTGATAATCGACCGATATCTTTTTTCTCTTCTAAAGCAACTAAATCAGATAAAATAAGTGCTCGATAAAGTGTTTCTTCATCAACATTATTTTCTTTAGCATAGATAATTAAAGGAATAGAAGTAGTAATTCCTTGATTTCCGCTTCCTGAAATAATTACAACTGGTAAATTACATCCTCCCATTCTTGCATCACTAGCTGCGCTAGTATAAGCCTTGATTTTTTCTTTTAAAGAAGATGAATGATCATTGATAATTTTACCTATTTGGGAACCATAAGAATTTTTAATTCCTTCTAAAGCGATTGCATAATTATAATCAAGTTGTCGTTTTAAGTAAGGTTTTAATCTTTTTAAATCATTAGTTAAAGCAAATTCATAAATGTCTTTAATATTTAAAAGATTATATTCTTCCTTTTTCTTTTTTATTAAATCCTTTTTAGAATATAAAATATCGTCATTTAATTTAACTAATGTAAAATTATTATGAAAGTCTTCGATAATTATCGTAATTTTATCATTATTTTTAGTATAAGCCTCTAACTTAATATATAAATTTTTACAAGATTTAGCTAGGTTAATCGAAACAATGTTTTTAGAGATTAATTCATTTAAAAGAGGTAAATCATCTTTTTTAAAATCAGTTAAAATATCTAATTCTTTTATAGTATTTCCTACAATTAAACCAGCTAAAATAGCAGGAATTGGTCCTTTTTTTCCATTTGTTTTAGGAATAATGACTCCTTGAACATTTTTAATTATATTTCCACTAATATAAGCATCAATTTTAAGAGGAATTTCTTTTAAAACTTCGAAAATTTTAGCTCCGGCTAAAGCTAAAGCGATTGGCTCGGTACAACCTCTTGCAACAATTAGTTCGTTTATTAGTATATTTTCGTAAGTTTTATTTAAATCCATTCTTTTTAATTATAAAAGTTATTAAAAAATAATTCATCAAAAAGCTAGTTATTTAATCATAATTATTAAGAAGAATTAACTTATTCTTTAATAGCGACAATGTTATAATGATTAGGTAAACTTAGATTTATGGCAAATTTAATAAATAAAAACGCAGTTATATTCGATTTAGATGGTACATTATGGGATGCTCTAACTCCTATTATGGAAGCTTGGAATAAAGCAATGCAAGAAAATAATCTCCCTTATAAGTTTGATTTAAACACTATTAAATCGTATATGGGTTTAACTCCTAATGAAACTGTTCCGCTAGCTTTTAAAGGTGTAAGTTTTGAAAAGGGGATAGAATATTTTAAATTAGCTTTAAAAGAAGAAATTTCCTATTTAAAAGATCATCCAGGAAAAATGTATCCAAATGAAAAAGAAGTTTTAATAAATTTGAAAGAAAATTACCCACTTTTTATCGTCTCTAACAGTGATAAAGGCTATATTGAAAATTATTTAAACTCTTTAAATATGAATAAGTATTTTTTAGATCATGTTTGTGCTGGTGACACTCTTTTAGAAAAATGGCAAAATATTCTTTATATAAAAGAAAAATATAATTTAAATAAAATAATTTATGTTGGCGATACTTTAAAAGATTATAACGAAACAAAAAAAGCTAACGGAATTTTTATACATGCTAGTTATGGTTTTGGAAAAATTAATGAAAAAGTTAATTCGATTAATGAGTTAAAAGATTTGCCTTTATTAGTCGAAAAATTATTTAATCAGTAATTTTAATTTTTGAAATATTAAGGAGGGAAAATATGGAAGAAGTTAAAAATATGAAAGAAACCCCTAAATTAAAACTCAATTTTAAAAGAACGATTATTATTGGGTTTGCTTTTTTTGGGATTTTGCTTTTGTGGCAAGTTTATGATTCATGGTGTCCAACTTTTTTAACTGAACTTTTTGGCAAAGCCTTAAATTCTTCATCTGTAGAAGAAGTTCAATATTTAGTTGGAATTGTTATGGCTTTTGATAACTTGGCCGCTTTAATTTTATTGCCAATTTTTGGTGCTTTATCGGACAAAACTAAATCACCGATTGGTAAAAGAATGCCTTATATTTTAGTAGGAACTTTTGTTTGTGCTGTTTCGTTCCCATTTGTTCCATTATTTTTCCATTATAACAACGTAATCGGAACGATTATTATGATGTTTATCGTTGTTATTTTTTCAATGATGTATCGTAATCCAGCAGTTGCTTTAATGCCAGATTTAACACCAAAATCATTAAGAAGTAAAGCAAATGGTATTATTAATATCATGGGCTATATCGGTGGAGCTTTTGCGACTGTTGTCGGTATTTTCTTTGCTGTTAGTGATTATTTAAATTCAACTGGGAAAGCACCTGAATGGGCAATAGGCAATATTTGGGTAATCGAAATTCCATTTTTAGTTGCTTCGGTTTTAATGATTATTTCAGCTTTAGTTTTATTTTTTACTATTAAAGAAAATAAATTAGAAAAAGAGTTAGCTGCAGAAATTAAATATGGCGAAGAACAATCAGAATTAAAAGAAAAGGTTGATGATGATAAGCCATTAAGTAAAGCAAATAAAATTATGTTAATCCTTATTTTATGTGCAGAATTTTTCTGGTTTATGGCTGACAATGGTATTGGAACATTTATGACTAATTATACCATTTATTTCTTTCAAGCCTCATCTTCATCAAGCATGATTAATACTATTGTAGGAGGAGTAGGCTCTGTTATTGGTTTTGCCCTTGGAGGAGTTATTGCTTCTAAGATAGGAAGAAAATGGACTCTTGTAAGTGGATTAGGTTTAAGTTTAATGTCTTATATAATTTGGGGGATTCTCTCTGCTACTCACGCAAGTTTCCAATTAGGAAGCGGAACTTTCCCAATTTATTTATATATTATTTGGTTTGTTAAGGGATTTGGAATGAGTTTAGTACACGTAAATTCATATCCAATGGTTGTAGAACTTTGTAATACCAAAAAAATTGGAAGATTTACGGGTTTTTATTATGCATCATCAATGGCTGCTCAAACAGTTACTCCAATTTTGTTAGGAACAATTTTATTAGTTCCAAATGTTGATTTTGGATTTTTACCATTTTATGCAATCATTTGTATAGTTATTTCTTTAGTAATTTTCTTATTTATTAAAAACGTTAAATCGACAAAAACTGATTTTAAGAAAGGATTAGAATCTTTAGATCAAGATTAAAAATATGAAAAAAAGCGAAGTAATAACTTTAATTAATCCTCTCTTCTTAAAAGGAGTTGCTCATCGAGGTCTTCATAATAAATCATATTGTGAAAATTCAATTTTAGCTTTTAAAAATGCAATTGATAATAATTTAGCTTTTGAACTTGATGTTCATTTATCTAAAGATGATGAATTGATTGTTTGCCATGATTCATCTTTAAAAAGAGTAACTAATAAGGAAGGAATCATCGAAGAATTAACATTAAAAGAAATCAAAGAAAATTATCGTCTTTTAGATAATACAAAGATTCCAACTTTAAAAGAAGTATTAGAGATGAATGATGAAAAAGTTCCGATTGTTATTGAACTTAAACCTTATAAGAAAAATTATAAAAAAATCGCAAAAAAAGTAAGTGAGGAATTAAAAAATGTTAAAGATAAACGCAATTTTATCTTAATTTCTTTTTATCCACAAACTCTTACTCCTTTTAAAAAAGAAAAATTTATTAGATGTTTATTATTACTTTATAAACGTAAATTCTTATTTGTATTAAGGCATTTTTTTGAAGGCCTTGATGTTGAATATCTCTTTTTTAAGGATAAAAAATATCAAAACGAACATAAAAAAAGATTAATTTTAACTTGGACTATTAATGATTTAGAAAAATTAGAACTAGTTAAAAGTTATGTTGATTCAATTACTTTTGAAGATATTGATCCTTCAATATTAAAAAAATAGTAAAAAAATATTATTGGACTTATAATTT
>CALVMY010000113.1 GCA_944349405.1 uncultured Bacilli bacterium
ATAATAAGAATTCCTATGAAAGAGAAGAACTTGAAAAAAACGATTTATATTCTCCATTTAAAAAAGAGATTCTTATAAAAAAAGAATATGATTTAATAAGCTTTTTCAACACAATTAATCTTGATTATTTATTCTTAATTAAAGAAAAATTAAAAATTTCACCTTCAATTTTATTTAATATAGATAAAAATTTAATAAATGATTTATTTAATAAAAATAAGGTTGCAGATTTTTATACTAATGAAGAAAAGGATTTTTTGTTTTTGCTTATTCAAAAAATATTAATTAATAATAAAAATTTGAAAAAAATCGATAATTTTCGTGTAATTAATTCACTTTTAAAGGATAAAAATTCGATTTACTTAAATAAAAAAATAATTACGATTAAAAACTCTTTTTATAAAAGTTTTACTTATAATTTAGTGATTACATTTTTAAAAAGAATAAATTCACTAATTTTTAAAGATGATTTAACTTTAAATTTATTAGATTTATCCTCTTTAAAATTTGAAAACAAAATATTCATAAAAAACAATGAAGAGAAAAACTCAATTTTAAATGAATTTATTACTTTTTATAAAAAAGAAGATATTTTTTATAAAAATTTATCGTTTTTAAATATTCCAAAAATTAAAAATAACCATTTTAAAAATTTCGAAGATTTAAAAGCGAATAACTATAATGATTCAGATAATTTTATATTTGAAAATGAAGATGATTATAAAGACTTTTTAAAATTTGCAGATTCGATTAATTTAAAAGTAAATTATCTAAGAAAAATGAATAATAAAATCTTTTATTTTTTAATATTTGTACTTGAAAATATTTTAAAAAAAGAAAAAGTTGATTCGATTCTATATTTAAAGGAAAAGTCCGATAATATCGATAAATTTATAAAAAATTATAAAGGCAATAATGCTTTTTATTTTTTGTCTTTTTTAAATGAGACAATTAATTTATATCAATTATATAACGATCCTGATGAGCATTATTTTTTAAATGAATTATTTAATTATAAAAAAATTAAAAAGATGAATTTAAAGGAATTTTATTATTTTTTAGAATTTATATTAGATTTTGATTTTGTTAAAAAAATAGATGAAAAAAGCGAGATTAATTTGTTCAGATTAAATGAAATTCATTTATTAAAAAAGAGCAATAAAGTTAATAAATTAATCTTATCTAGTTTAAAAAAATCTTATAAAGAAAATGTAATGTATAAATCATTAATAATTAAAAATTTTTTATTATTAAAAAAGATTTTTACTAATTCGATAAATTTAGAGATTTATCACAAAAGCAAATTGAATGATTATTCAAAATTGGTCTATAATCTAGACTCTTTAGAAATGATAATAAAAATTTTAAATCTTTTATAGTTTTTAATCTTAATAATCTATATTAAAATAGAAAAGATGAAAATAATTAAGTTAAATAAAAATAACTTGTCGAATATTTTAAAAGAATTAAATTCTCCTAACTATTTTAGTGAATTTTTAGACGAAATTTTCGATGTTTATGAAACGGTTTATGATGGAATAGTTGGAGTTTTAGAAGTGGCTGAATTTAAAGAATTCAACACTGTTAATCCAATTATTGTTGTTCTTTATATTATCAATGAATTGGATTTTTATTTTAGAAGTCGTCATTTTGATAAAAACAAAATACATGATTTATTGAATGATGATAATTTTATTAATTTTATTTCTTCGATAGTTTGCGATAAATATTTGACTAATGAGCAATTAAATTATCGCTCTTTAGCCTATTTAAATAAATTTAATCCTCAAATTTCAACTTTATCTTTATATTTAAATTTTTGTCTTAATATATTAAATAAAGACATAAAATTATCAAAGTATGATCAATTAGTGAAAGATATGTTAAAAAATTCTTTTACTCTTGCTCAATGTATTCAAAATTTATTAATCAATGCTTTTGATGTTGAAGCATTTTCTACTTGGAGAACGATGCATGAAAACGAATGTATTTTATATTGTTTAGTTTTAAATGGAAAAGATACTTTTGATTCTTATTTTAAACATATTCAATATTCTTTAGCTTATCGAGGTCAAATTCAAGACAAAGAAAAAACTGATAAAATATTCGAAGAGATTAAAGCTAATATGAAAGAACATAATCTTAAAAGTAAAGATATGAAAAAATATATTGAATATGGTTATTTATTTTCAATAAAAAATAAAGAATTTAATATTGATTTCAAGCTTAACTTTAGAGATGGTGTTGAAAATTTGGCGGGTTTAAAACAATATTCAAAAATTTATGAATTATCGAGCGAAATTGCTCACTCTTCGCCCTTATTAATTTTTTCTAACCGTGAATATTATTTTAATTTAACTTTATTAAATCTTTATGAATCATTTTTTAGATTAGAAAAAGTTTTTTATTCTTTTTATAAAAGAGTCTCAAAAAAAGGAGAAGTCAAACAATATGAAGCTTTACAAAAAGTTTATATTAATCAACTTCTCCAAATACACCAAGGACTATCTTCAATGTTTAAAGGGCGTTTTTATACCCCTAAACATCTCGATAACAAGAACCCCCAATAAATTCTTTTAAAATTGAATTACATGGGACATATATTTCATCAACATCTTTAAAATATTTAAGCAATTTTAATAATCTTTCAGCTGTTGGTCCGTATTGTCCCTCTTTATCTATTTTGTTTAATAAAGGAGTAGCATATTTTTTTAATACACCAAGCTCATAATTTAAGAATGAATCGAATACGTAGTCAGCATATTCTTGGGTTTTATAAATCCATTTAAATTCACCTCTTCTAACTGATGGCCACATTGAAATTGTCTCTTCAGCAGAAGCATTACGATATTTTGAATCGCGGACAATTCTTCTTATTAAACGAATATCAGTTATTGAAATTGGGTTTTCATAATCTAAATTTATTTGGGCTTGAGGTGAGATATAAATTTTAAATTTTATATGCTTAGGAATTAAAGGGGTCATTGCTTCATTTAAAGCATGAATTCCTTCTATAATAATTGGATCTTTTTTTCCGATTTTTACTTTTCTATTAAAAATTCTTGAGTTTGTTTTAAAATCAAACGTTGGCAAATTAACAGTTTCACCACTGAGCAATGCTAATAAATTTTCGTTAAATAAATTAACATCTAAAGCGTCGATGCTTTCATAATCATAATTTCCTTCATCATCTAAAGGAACATTCTCTCTTGATTTATAATAATCATCGATTGAAATTCTGATTGGAGTAATACCTCTAGAAACAAGTTCTAAAGTTAATCGATCGGCAAAAGTTGTTTTGCCACTGCTAGAAGGACCGGCAATACAAATTAATTTAATATTTGAAATTTTATCTTGAATCAATTGGCCAAGTTCAACAAGCATTCTGTTGTGGCGATTTTCACAAACATTTATTAAATTCGTCCCTTTGTTTATTTTTGAATAATTATTTATATCAGCGATAGTTGATAAATTTACTAAAGAGGACCATACATCGCTTCCTTGTAGTGTATCTTGGAAAATTGGTTCATCTTTAAAAGGAGGAATTTCTCCATTAAATTCGCTACGAGGATATTGAATTAAAATTCCTGGCGGATAAAAAATTAATTTGAAGTTTTTTAAATAACCGGTTGAAGGGACCATTTTTCCATACATATAGTTAAAATAATTATCAACTTTATATAAATGGACTGTCTTTTCAGGTCTATAATAAAGAATTTCAAGTTTATCGGTTAAATTAAACTCTCTATATAATTTTTCAGCTTCTTCATTACTTACAATTATTCTTTCAAAAACATAGTCGTTATCGACAATTTTTTTCATTTCTTCGAATATTTCATTTACGGCTTGTATAGTAATTTGTTTATCGCCCTTTTCAACATGGGCAAAAATTGACCTAGATATTGAATATGAAAAGCGAAATTTTATATCTGGATAAAGTCGATGTGCAGCCATAGCAAAAAGATAGCGAATTCCTCTTTCATAAATTCCGGCAGCACTTTGATCGGCAGTCGTTAAAAACTTAACAGTTGCATCATAATGAAGGTCATAATCAAGTTCTCTGACACGTCCATTTACTAATGCACAAATAATTGAATAATCTGAATTTGTAAGATCTTCTAGTTTGATTTTTTTATCAAAATATAGCTCTTTGGAGTCTAAAAAAACAGTAAAACCCATAAAATTATCTCCTCTTTTCGTTTTTTGCTTTATCATTATATAAGATATCGCCTTTTTATTCTATTAAAAAGAGAGTTTATTTTTATTTTTAATAGTTTAAAATATTTCCATGGTTATAAATAAGAAAAAGGCTGTTATTCTTTATTTGCTGATTTGTCTAGTAACAGTATTGATAAGTTTAATAGTCGGATTTTTTTTGAATATTTATGGACCACTTATTACTTTAAGTATTTGCTCTTTTTGCTCATTAATAACACTTTTGATAAATTTTTATAGTGGCAAAAATAGGGAAAATACGAATTTATTCACCGTTTTATTAATTTCTTTCATAAGGTTTTTAATCATTGCAGGTGGATTAATAATTAGCGCAGTTATTATTTATTTTTATAAAAATACTGATGACGATTATAGTTTTTTATATTTATTACTAGGTTTAATTCCTATTTTTATATCCAATTTAATGTTTTATTTAGGGAGCAAAAATGATTAATTTAGTTACTTTGGCCATAAGTGAGGAACAAATTCAGGGTGTTATTGAATTTCATTTTTCAAGCGAAGTTTTTTATTCATTAATAATAATGATTATTTTAGTATTTTTTGCTATTTTTGTTGGATTTAAGTTTAAAAAAGCAATAAAAGACCCTTTGAAAACACCTAAGGGAATCGTTTTAGTAATGTATACATTTGTTAATTCAATTGAGAACTTTGTTGTTTCAATTATGGGCGAAAAAGGAAGATATTTGACGGGATATTTTTTAGGGTTAATGATGTATTTATTTTTAGGCTTTTCTTTTGGTTTAACTGGTTTATCTTCGCCCTTTACTTATATAGTTATGCCTTTATCTATTTCTTTGGCTACATTTGTATTAATTCATTTCACTGCTGCTAGAGAAAATAAACGGGGATATTTTAAAAGATTTATTGATCCTATCCCTATTTTCTTACCTATAAATTTATTAACTATGTGGGCCCCACTTTTATCATTAACGTTACGTTTATTTGGCAATGCTTTGAGTGGTTTTTGTATTATGGCTCTTTTATATGCTGCGTTAGAGTCGCTTTCTGGCGATATTTTTCGACCATTATTTGGTCTTGTTGGAGTTAGTGGAATTCAAGGAAGTGATATTATTCTCGCTCCTTTTATAACTCCAATTTTACATCTTTATTTTGATTTATTCTCTTCATTTATACAAACTTTGGTCTTTTCGATGTTAACAATGATATTCATCGCTCAAGAACAAAATGATGATGTTGAGAATAATGTTTTAGAAAACGTTCAATTAGAGGTCAGCAAATAAGGAGGAATTTATGAACTTTTTAGTTGATTTATTACCTATTTTTACTGTTTTAGCCGAATTTACTGATAAAGGACTTGCTTATATTGCAATAGGCATGTGTGGATTATCAATGATGGCTTCAGGTTTAGGTGAAGGTTATTTGTGTTCTCAAGCTCTTCTTGCAATGGGAAGAAATCCTGAAATGTATTCAAAATTGAGAACTGGTATGATTTTGGGTTGTGCTTTAACCGAAACTACCGCAATTTATTGTTTATTACTTTCAATTTTCTTATTCTTCTTAGTTTAATTTTAAAAATGAAAAAAATTAAAAATATTTTTAAAATATCTTCTTTATTAATAATTTTATTAAGCATTAGTAGTTGTAATATCAATGACTATTTAAATTTGAGCGAGGATATTGCAAGTAAGATCTTTCCTAATGTTTGGGATTTTTTAGTACAATTTTTAGCGTTTGTTGTAATGGTAATTTTAATTACAGTTTTTGCTTATAAACCTATTAAAAAATATATTCAAAAAAGAAAAGAACTTCTTGAGAACGAAGTAAAAGAAGCAAAAACGAAAAATGAAGAGGCAAAGAAAAATTTACTTTCTTCTCAAAAAGAAATTGCTGAAACTCATGAGAAAGCTTCAAAAATTATCGAATCCGCTATTAAAGAAGGAAACGAAAGAAAAGAAGAAATTATTAATGAAGCTTCAAAGCAAGCCGAAACAAAAATTAGAGAAGCTGATGAAATTATTGAGAAAAATAAAGAAGATGCTCGAAAAGATATTAAAAACGAACTTTCTAATGTTGCGATTGATTTATCGACAAAAATTTTAGAAAGAGAAATTAACGATGACGATAATAAGAAATTGATTGATGATTTTGTAAGTAAAATGAAATAAATCTATGGAATCTGAAATTTTTAATGTTTATGCAAATGCTTTACTAGAACTTACAATTTCTAAAAATAGCACCTTAAGTGTTAGAGAGGAAATTAAAAGTTTAAAAAAAATCATTAAAGAAAATAATGATTTTGTTTTGTTGATGCAATCAAAAAACATTAAAAATGAAAAAAAATATGAAATTATTGATAATATTTTTGCTTCATGTGATCTAGATTTAAAGTCGTTTTTAAAAGTTTTAGTAAGAAATAATCTTTCTTTTTATATTTATGATGTCTTGAAAGAAACTCTTTATCGATTTGATGATTATTTAAATATTGAAGAAGGCATTTTATATATTTCAAAAGAGATTGATCAAAAAGAAATTGAATCTATTAAAGAAATTGTTGAAAAAAGAATTAATAAAAAGATTGATTTAGAAGTTTGCGTTGATAAGGATTTGCTTGGTGGATTTAAGATGGTTTTAAGAAACGATATTTTTGATGTTTCAATCTTATCTAAAATAAATCTTTTCAAAAAAGCGCTCATGAAGGAGTAAATTATGGCTATAAATGTTGAAGAAATTTCGTCTTTAATAAAAGAACAAATTAAAGATTTTGAAAATGAAATTGAAATTTCGAATGATGTTGGAACTGTCGTAACAGTTGGCGATGGTATTGTTTTAATTTACGGATTAAAAAGGGGCATGCTTGGCGAACTTTTATTTTTCGATGATGATACTTATGGAATGATTATGAATCTTGAAGAAGATTCTGTTTATGCTATTTTACTTAATAACTCTAATAACATTAAAGAAGGAGATAAAGTAAAAAGAACTGGAAGAGTAGTTGAAGTACCGGTTGGCGATGAACTTTTAGGACGCGTAATAAATCCTTTAGGAATGCCTTTAGATGGTAAAGGGGCAATTAATGCAAAAGAAAAGTCGCCGGTTGAAAAAGTTGCTCCGGGTGTTATTACTCGTCGTTCAGTTAACGAGCCATTAGAGACTGGAATTTTAGCAATTGATTCTTTAATTCCTATTGGGAAAGGTCAAAGAGAACTCATCATTGGTGATAGACAAACTGGGAAAACTGCTATAGCAATCGATACAATTATTAATCAAAAAGGAAAGAATGTTTATTGTATTTATGTAGCAATTGGGCAAAAAAACTCCACTGTTGCTTCAATTTATGAAAAATTAAAAAGTGAAAATTCAATGGATTATACACTTATTATTAATGCGAGCGCTTCAGAAATTACGCCTTTACAATGGTTAGCCCCATTTAGTGGTGTAACAATGGCAGAAAAATGGTGTAAAGAAGGTAAAGACGTTTTAATTGTTTTTGATGATTTATCTAAACATGCCATTTCATATCGTACATTATCGTTGCTTTTAAAAAGAAATCCAGGAAGAGAAGCTTATCCAGGCGATATTTTCTATTTGCATTCAAGATTATTAGAAAGATGTGTTAAATTAAACGATAAATATGGCGGAGGATCAATTACAGCTCTGCCAATTATTGAAACTTTAGCTGGTGATATTTCTGCATATATTC
>CALVMY010000114.1 GCA_944349405.1 uncultured Bacilli bacterium
CGGCTGTTAACCGATCGGTTGTAGGTTCGAGTCCTATAGTTAGCGCCAGTGGCCTATTGGAGAAGTGGCTTAACTCACATGCCTTTCACGCATGCATTCATGGGTTCGAATCCCGTATAGGTCACCAAAAAATGCAAATTTATGCTATTTTTATAGATTGATGGGACATATTAATGGTCTTCTTTTTTTAAAAAATAAAACCCTCCGTGTTTTTAAACAGGGAGGGTTTTAATTTAATTTAAACAAAAATTAGAATTTCATTAATCCTTCTGGTAAAGCTAAATCAAAATCTGTTGATCTACCAGCGTCGTCTGGTACATTGTCTGCTGGATTTACTGGTTCTATTGTATCTTCACTAGCGCTAGTAATTTTATTTGCAATGTTATTGCTTGCGCTTTGGAATGAATAAACCATTACTCCTCCAACAACTCCAAAGATAGCTAATACTAATACAACTCCTAATATTTGTCCTTTAATTTCTGCCATTTTTAATGTCCTCCTTAATTTAAAATACTTATAACGGCATGTCTTGTTATAGTGATATCAAAAGAATCATTTCCTAATACTAAAGGTTGATATTCCCTAATTAATTGATATGAAAATACATCTCCTTTTTGATATCCTGTTGCGCTTTCATTAAGTGCAACAATCTTTATACTTCTTTCTTCACACATACTTAACAATGAATCACTTATTTCAGCTTCTTTAGATATCTTATAAGAAATCGTCGTAGATAAAGCATCTAAATCAGTGTAATTAATTTGAATCATTATTAAATCTGCCCCAAAAAGAAATGCAAAAAAGATAATCCCAATCGATAAAATTAAACCTAATTTAGAACCCATTTGTAGCCTCCCCCAGTAGTGAAATAATCGTTAATGATAAAACAATCATTATATATCCACTACCTACAACAGATAACATATTTAAAGTATCGAATTTACGATATCTTTTTTCCTCAGCTTCTTGTTCGTTTCTAGTTTTAAAATCTTCAAAAACTTTAACGAATTGATTTAAATAAATATCTTTATTTCCACTATTTACCATCTCATACAAAGAAATCATTACTTCTTCTATTACTTTATTTTGAAACAATCTTGCAAAACTAATAAATGGCTGTACAGTCTTATCTTCATCTATATCAGCAAGTAATTGATCTAATCTTTCCTTCATTTTACTAGAAGCAAATTCTTTAATATTTTTTAAAGATGTATAAACAGTTTCTTGGTTATATAAATAAATTCTTAAATAAGAAAATATTTCAATAAATTCATGATCTAATTTCTTTTCTTTTTCTAAAATCATCCCATTATATCTATTAAGATAAAAAATATTGAATATAACAATTACAATTAATACCCCAATATTTAAAACAATTGAAATATTTATAAAAAATAAACCAATAAATAAAGCTAACAAAACAACATTTATAATTGCTAATATTGTCATTTCTTTAGCAAAATTTAAAGATAATGACTCAATTTTCTGACGTAGGTTTTTCATTTTGCTTTTCCCTCCATTCATTAATAAAACTTAAATTGAAATTATGTTTTAAAAATAAATATAAAAATATTAAAAAGATGATAAAGAAAATAAAGATTAAAGGTGCATAAAAAATCATACTTAAAATGCTTTCATAAAACATCGATAAAGAGAATTGAAGAATAATTAAAATTCCGATTGTTATTCCCCAAAGAATTGAAAATTCAATAAATTTTCTTTTTGAAACCATTAAAAAATTATCTAATGAAGTTTCTATTTTTCTACTATCAAAAATTAATAATTGAGAAATACCGATTATATCTCCTCCATTAAAAACATATTGATTGATAATTTTTAAGAAAAAATCATAAAGCGATGAGTCAAAATAATTTTTTAAATAATCCAATTTTTCTTCAACATCCAAATGATCTATGCTATCAATCTCTTTTCTTAAATCTCCACTTATCGATTCTTTAATCATTTCAAAAGTAGCTGATAAAGTATTATGAATGCTTAATGAAATAATAAAATTATTGATAAAGGATATACATTCATGTGTTACTTTATCTATTTTTTTAAACTTTTTATACTCTCTTTCTACCAAGAAAAAGAAGAATAAGAGAGAAATTAATAATAAAGCAAGAGAATAAATCCACGACCTAGTTGTAAAAAAATTTATTAATGTAAGAAAAAGACTAACTAGTACATAAATTATTATTCTCGTTGAATTTAGTCCTTTTAAACTTAATTTCTTTTTCATTCTGTTCTCCTTTATAAATTTGTTTTGACCACAATAAATTAAAATTGTTAAATTCCTTCGTTGATAACTTTAATTCCGTTTTTAATTCAAAAGGTAATGGATAATATGTCGATGGATAAGAATAAAGCTCATAATATTTGTTATTAATATTTGTGGCTATTTTATCAACGTGACGATAAATTAAGCCTAAATCATTAACTTCTTTTGAAACATAAATAACTAATTTAAAATGGTCATAAATATCTTCTAAAACCTCTTCGAATTTTAAATTCTCATTTTTTAACATACACATTCTTCCCATCCTTCGATAAATAAAGGATGCATCTTTAGCATGAATAGTCGATATTGTTGGATGACCGCTCATCGCTGAATTTAATATTGAAAGCATCTCTTTACCACGAGCTTCACTAACAATTAACCAATCTGGATTATTTCTTAAAGCATTTTTAATTAAATCATCAAATGTTAAACTTGCTGTATTTTTTAAAAGCCATGTTTGAGAATCAATATTTTTTAAAAAGTCATCAGTTTCTAATTCTTCTACATTATCTAAAATAATTATTCTTGTATTTTCACTTAATCTAGAAAGAATAAATTTTTGTAATTCAGTTTTTCCACTACTTGTTTGGCCTCCAATTACAATTGATTGTTTATTTTTAATAAATAAATCAATTAAACTAACGGCTTTTTTAGGAATAAAACTGTCATCATCTTTAATTCTTAAGCTAAGATATCCGATTCTTATTGAAAAATTAATCGCTTGGGACCTATTTTTTCTAGCCAAAGCATAATGAACAGCATTTATACGATATTTATCGATAGAAATATCTAAAATGGGTGAAGATACACTAAATTGAGAATCGGTTAAGTTGGCAATTTGCCTTATAAATTCATAAGCTTCTTTACTTGAAATTTCTTTATCGAATTTTAATCTTCCTTTAACATTATCTTGAAAAAATATTGATTCGCCATTATATGAAATATCAGTGATGCTATCTTGAAATAATAAATCTTTTAAGAAACATCTTTTAAAGAATTGATCTAATTTTTCATTCATAACTTTCTTCCCATCCTTCTTTAATGTAGTAACTTAAAGATTGATCTACTTCATAATATTTATAATATCTACATTTAAATCTTACTTTTAAGGCATTAGAAGTTAATGTACTATCATCAATAAAAGTATCATTTTCGTAAATATAATATTTAATTGCTATTTGATAAGAATCAACTTTGCCTTTTAAATTAAGATTTAAATAAGCTTTAATGTCTTCTTCTAAACTAGTTTTATCGAAGCAATAAATTCTTTCGACTTCTTCTATTTCTTCATCTCCTGAAATTATTCTTATATTGTTTTTAATTAATTCAATTTTAAAAGGTGATTTGTTTTCATCGGTTCTTCCACTTTCGATTTCACTTATGCTTACTACATTTGCTTCGAATAAAGAAATTGGCATATTTATAAAAGTTCGATTAACATACATTCCTTGTGTTCCTAAGAAAAAACAGGTCATTCCAGAAATTAAAACTATTGCCGAAAAGAAAATTGGGGCTAACATCATGGAATTATTACCTCCTCTAAATCTTCATCGATTATTTCATTTTCTATTTCACCGACAACTTCAAAATCTTTAATATAAAAAGGTTGCAAAAATCTAATATTAATTGGAATAGTTAAATTAAAACCACCTTTAGTCCATTGAACTAGGCATATATCAAAATGTACTTCCTTTAAATAAGGATAAAGTTTGAGTGGAAAATAAAAATCTTTCGTTGAAGCGGTACATTTATCATTTCGATTCATACTAAAAGCATATGTATTAGGATCGTAATAAAAAGTTTTATTATTAACGATTTTTTTAGTATCATCTCGATCTGTGCCAACTAATGAGAAATTAAACATTTTATTGTAATAAAAATCTGCCATTTCTCGATCTTCTGGAGTTATTTCATCTCCCGCTAATTTTTCTGGAACATTATTATCTAAAAATGCTACTTGTCCTCTTAAAGACGAAGGACTTGTTGTTTCCATATATATTTCTAAACCAATATCATTAAAAGAAAATTTGCCATAATAAGGTATTTCATATATTTCTTTTAAATTATTAATTCTTATATAGTCTCCAAAAACTTCAGAATAACCATCACTTGGATATATTTCCGCCCTATAAGGCATTCTTAAATCAAAATTAGGCGGTTCAAATTTTCCTGACCCAAAAAATAATTCAAATTCGCCAAAAGTTCCACTCTTAGAACTAAAATCGAAGAACCAGGTAAATTCAAAACGCATTAACCCATTCCACATTTCGACATTTTCAAAATTTGTCGTAATAGTGTCATTCATTGTTTCATAACGATCTTTAAAAAATGAAGTGTCACTTACTAATTTTCCGTTTGAATTATAAACTTTATATTTTAATCTTAAAGTATCAGACCACGGAGCTCCTCTATAAGTTATTCAAACTTGCTTGTTTTTTCTGATTTGTTCAGTAGAAAGTTCAAAATCTTCAATAGTAAATAATTTTAATTTGCCGCCATGATCATAAATTTTATGTGCTTTGTTTTTAGATTGGCTTATCATCCTTGTTTCAACTTCACCATTTTTTTCTAAAAATATATGATTATAAAGCCCACAAACAAATAAAGTTATTGGTAAAAATAATAATTTAGTAAACATCGCTTTTTCCTCCCTTCATATATCAAGAATGTTACGAAACTAAATTTTTTACAAAAATATTTAATTTTTAAAAATATTTTCTCACTTTATTTTTTTAACCTTTCTTTTATAATTTAAATATGATTATTCTTGTTGGACCAAGTGCAAGTGGTAAAACTGAAATTGCTAAAATTTTGACCACTAAATACGGATTTAAAAAGTTTGTAACTTCTACTACTAGAGCTCCTCGCCCTAATGAAATTAATGGCATCGACTATAATTTCTTAACCGAGGATACTTTTATTAAGATGAGAAATAATAACGATTTTATCGAAACAACTTTTTATAATGATAATTATTACGGTACTGAAAAAAAGAATATTGATGATAAAACAGTTTTAATTGTCGAAAGTAGTGGATTAATCGCTTTTAAATTATCTCAATATAAAAACATTTATTCTTATTTTTTAAATGCAGATGAACTAGAAAGAATCGAAAGAATGAAAAAAAGAGGCGATACTGAAGATGAAATACATCGCCGCATATATCATGATCGATTTAAATTTGATACCTCATTAAATAAATATATCGATAAATTTATTGATGAAGATAATAAAACAACCGATGAAATCGCTAAAGAAATTTACGATGATTATATTGAAAGATTAAAATAAAAAGCACTAATTCTAGAGACGAAACTTAAATTTTAAATTGAACAAAAAGACAGTTTCTAACTAAAGTGTTTTTTTGTTGAAAAAATAATAATTTTTGCTAAGAAAAAGAGAAAGAAATAATTTCTTTCTCTAATAATTTTTTTAAAATATTTTAAATCCCTTATAAATTTTAAAGAGTTATTTATTTTCTAATAACTTCATGGCAGTGTCTACATCTAGGCTCATAGCTTTCAGTTGCTCCAACTAGAATCACTGGACCATCTGCTCTTGCAGGTTTACCATCAATCAATCTTTGAGTTCTTGTAGCATCTTTACCACATTTAGCACATATTGCTGTTAATTTGTCTACAATTTCAGCTCTAGCTAATAAATTTGCAACAACTGGAAATGGATCCCCTTTAAAATCAGTATCTAATCCTGCACAAATAACTCTAATTCCTCTATTAGCAAGAGTTTCGACTACATCAATAATTCCGTCATCGAAAAATTGAACTTCATCAATACAAACAACCTCTAAATCTCTTGTAATATATTTTAAAATATCGGTTCCTTTTGATATTGCATGTGCTTTATAAGACTTTTTTTCATGAGAAACAACCTCTGTTTCACTATATCTATTGTCAATAATAGGCTTAAAAACTATAAAATTCTTTTTAGCATATTTTAAACGGTTAATTCTTCTTAAAAGTTCTTCGCTTTTTCCAGCAAACATTGGACCGGTTATCACTTCAATCCAACCGACATTTCTTTCTTCATTGCCCATATATATCTCCTCTTTAATAAAATTATTTCAAATTCGTATTAATAAACTTATCATTATTTAAATCAAGTGCATCGATAAGCAATAAAGGAATTATAAATTCATTAGCATAAGAATCAAAGACTTTTTTGTTAAATTCTTTATAAATACCTAATGGCATTTTTTCAATATATTCATGCATAAATACATAAGCCGATTTATCGATAAAACAAACTATTAAATCTGATTTAAAGGCTTTATCGAAATCAACTAAATTGCATTGGACTTGTGGAGTAATAATATAATTTGCTTTTAATTGATCATTACATTTAACAGTGAATTTATCATTAAATTCCATGAATTCGAATTCAATTTTATCCCCGATTCTTGGGTCTTTAATCATCTCATCTTTTGAATACTTTTCTATTATAGATAAAAAAGTATTTAAATTTCTTGGAAAATCAAATTTTACAAATCTTCCATTATAGTGGTTAACAGTCTTTTTAGTATTTCCATCAGAATCGGTTGTGTAATGAATAAAATTTAATTCATAATTACTCGAAACAAAAAATAAACCATCTCTAGAAGAAGAAAAATATTTTTTAGAAAAATATTCATCAGGTTTATTAACACATCTTGATTCATAAATTGAATCGAAATCTATACCTTTATTCGGATCATAAAAATAGTCTTTGCCATAATTTGCTTCAATTGCTTTTGTCTCTAAATCTTTTTTAAATGTATTTAAATATTTTTTATTATATAAAGAATAACCAGCACCATAAGTTATAGCAGCGACAATAAGAGCGATAAAGAAAATAAGAACTAAATAAAAATTTGAAAAAATAATACCAATTAATAAACAAATTAAACCAGCGCCTAAAATAGAGGCAGCAACGATTAAAACAATATTTAATTTACTTTTATAAAATTTTCGATTGCTTTCAACCGAATTAATAAATTCTTCCATAATTAAAATCTAATTAATTAGAAATCAAATTTAACATCTTGTTTTTTAGTTTCTTCTGCTTCGAAGAAATCTAAATCTTCTGTAAAACCAATTCTTTTTGCAACAAATGATGATGGGAAAACATTTCTTTTTTGATTAAAAGTAGAAACATTTGAATTATAAATTCTTCTTGCAGCTTGTAATTGTTCTTCACAATCTGCAGTTTGTCTTTGAAGTTCAACAAATGTAGCGTCAGCTTTTAAATTTGGATATTGTTCGACTAAAATATTTAACCCTCTATTAGCTTCTTCAATTTGCGAAGTTAAGATATTTTTATCTTTCATTGACAAATTTTCAATCTTACTTCCGCTTCTTAAATTGACAACTTTTTCCAATGTTTCAGCTTCGTGTTTAGCATAACCTTTTGTTGCAGCTAAAGATTTAGTTAAAAGATCATATCTTTTTGTTAAAGCAACATCAATGCCGCTAGAAGCTTCTTCAACTTTAACTTTCATTACTTTAAAAGTGTTGCTAGTAGAGATATACCAGGCTATAACACCAACAACAATAACAATTAATAGCACAACAACAACTATTACAACAATTAACAATAAATCCATAAATTTCACTCCTTTATTTATTTTTTCAAAATTACCTTTTATATTATATCTATTTTTGACTGTTTTTGTGTATTCAATTTAACTTTTGAATAAAGTAATCTATGAATTTTGTTTATTTAGGTTCCTGTAAAGGGAGATTATATATAGATATAAATCATTATAAAAGGTAAAAAAATAGCTTCGAAATTGCTAAAAAATATCATTCAAAAATTTTTTTGAATTTTTTAATTTGTTAGTTAAATGTAACATCGCACGTTATTTTGTCAATATAAATATTAGTTTTTTCTTAAAAATAAATTTATAATAAGTCATTTCAAAAAAAGTATCTTTTAAGTTTTTTTAAAAGTATTTTTTAAAATAAACCAAATTTTACTAAAAAGTAGAAGTAGCCATTAAATTTCACTAGAAAACTACTAAAAGTTTATATATGTAAATTTTACATATACTAATTTTATACTAAAACTCTATTTTATGATTAAAAAATTGTAAAAATTATTAGGCAATCTATATTAATAGGAACTGGCAAAAATCCATTTGAGTTCTATTTTTATTCAACAAAAAAAGTCAAATAATCAAGGAAAAAATGTAGTTTTCGTCAATAATAAAATGTCAAAATTATAACCTCTACTTTTCTCCAAAAAATGAGTAAATTTTTGATCAAAAAAATTTAAAAAATCGTTGTAAAAATTATTGAAAATATATATGTATGCTAATTTTAAAAAAAATAAATTTTTGCAGTTAAAAAATGTAAAATAAACGTATTAAAAAATATTTAGTATTTTATACATTTTGTATTATAATATTAAATATGAAACTTCCTGACATGTTAAAGATCTTAAGAACATCTAATGGTCTTACTCAAAAACAAGTAGCTAATTATTTAAAAATTAATCAATATAATTTATCAGATTATGAAACTGGCAGAGCTAAACCAGATATCGACACTCTTATTAAGCTCGCAGATTTATACGAGGTTTCATTAGATGATATGCTGGGGCATAAAGTTAACCAATTAAAACAAACTTCATCTGCTTCTACTGTCGATGAATATATTAAAGATTTACATACACTAAAAATAATTCGCCGCATACAACCTTTAGATGCAACAGAAAAAGACCAAATTTATAAAATTATTGATTCTACATGCACAACTATTTTCAAAAAATAATTTTTTGATTGACAAAATTTACTATATGAAAAACTTTTTTAAACATTTACACATCGTTACATCACACAGATATAAAGTTATGAAATTCTGCTTTAAATCTGGAATCCCATTAAATGGTTTAAAACATGATTTATCAAAATTTTCTATTTCAGAATTTAAGCCAAGCACAACATATTATCAAGGTACTTCTTCCCCTGTTGTTGAAGAAAGAAAACATAATAATGGTTATAGCGATATATCGATTCATCATACTAATCGAAACAAGCATCATTACGAATATTGGATAGATATTTATAGAGGAAAATTAATCATAAAGCCAATGCCTTTTAAATACTCGTTAGAATATTGTTTAGATATGATTTCGGCTTCAATGACCTATCATAAAAATGATTTCACAAGGTCATATGTTTTAGATTTTTTCTTAGATAGAAAAGATAAATATTTAATGCATCCAGCTACAAAAGAATTTATCGTTTATACATTAAATGAATATAAAGAAAACGATTTTAAAAATATTAAAGCTAAGAAACTTAAGCCAATCTATGAAAATATAAAAGATAAATATGAGAAAACTTATTTCATTGAAACCGATTATAATGTTTTAAATATTAAAAAATAAATTTAAAAATGGAAAACGACTCATTTTTATTAGGGCATATTGAAGATTTAATAAATAAAACTATAAACAGTAACTCAATTACTTCTACTTTTTTCTTGTCTTTAAGTCAACAATCTTTAATATTAAAAGAGTTTTCATCCCTTATGAAAAAATATGGAAATAAAATAGATTTAATTTTAGATGGTGGAAATAAAGAAGAAAATGATCGAAAAATATTATTTATTAAACCGGCCAATATAAATAATGAAGAATTAAATAATTATATTTTCAATACTATTTCACTTCTTTATGTAGAACCTAAAAATAAAAAATATTCTAATAAATTAACTCATCGTGATTTTTTAGGTTCTTTAATGAATCTAGGAATTAAAAGAGAGGTAATAGGAGATATATTTTTAAATTCACAAAACGAAAACGAAGGTATTATCTATTGTCTTTCATCTTTAAAAGAAGAAATCTTAAATAATTTAACAAAAATAAAACATACTGATGTAATAATAAAAGAAATAAATTTAAATAACCCGCCTTTTAAAATGAACTTTGAATATATTTCTATATATGTCTCCTCTTTAAGATTAGATAATGTAATTAAAGAAGTCTTTAATCTTTCTAGAGAAACTTCAAAAGAAATTATTACTAAAGAAAATGTTTTTATTAATGGAGTTAATAAAATAAGCCCTTCTTATATGTTAAAAAAAGATGACCGAGTATCAATTAAAGGAAAAGGAAAATTTATTTTTTTAGATGAAACAATTATCAATAAAAAAGGTAGATACCATACAAAAATTAAAAAATATAGTTAAATATTATAAAAACACTAAATTGTTAATTAAAATTAACAATTTTTTTATTCAATAAACTTTTAAAAAATGCTTCTTATAATATAATTTAAATAGAAAAAGCGAGGTTAAAGTAATGGAAAAAGATACAAATAATATTAGAATCCAAGATGATTTATATAATTATGTAAATGGCGAATGGATTAATAAGGCAATCATACCAGACGATCTCCCAGCAGTTGGAGGTTTTATTGATTTATCAATCGATGTAGAAAAAACAATGTTAAATGAATTTAGTGAACTTTCAAATTCAAGTAATGTTGATCCTTTAATGAAAAAAGCAATTATTTTATATAAAAAAATTATTGATGAAAAAGATAGATTAAGAGGCCTAAAACCACTTTTAGATGGAGTTTCCATTTTTGATAAAATTCATACAAAAGAAGATTTCTTGAACTCAATTTATGATTTATGGTTTAGTGCTCAGCCTTTACCATTTAATAGTTTTGTCAGTGAAGACATGATGGAAGCAACAAAGTATGCATTTTATATTAGCGCCCCAACACTAATCTTACCTGATACAACAGTTTATTCTTCTCCTAGTGCCCCTATTCTTTTAAATATCTATAAACAAATGGCCACTTCAATTTTAAACTCTTTAAAAATTGAAAATGTCGAAAAATTAATTAATGACACTATATCATTTGATGAGAAATTATCAAAAATCGTTAAATCAAGCGAAGAAATGGCTGATTATATCAAATGTTACAATCCTTATGAAACAAACAAAGTTTTTGAATTAATGGATTTAAATTTAACAGATTATTTAACAAAAAGATTCGGTAAAGTCCCAGAAAAAATTGTTATCTATGATGTAAAATTCTTAGAAAACTTCAAAACTTTATTAGCTGATAATTATGAAGAATATGCCTCTTGGGCTAAAGTTAAATCAATTTTAGGAGATGTGCAACTCGTTTCAGAAGAATATCGTGAATTATCAAGTCAATACTCAAACGCTCTAAAAGGAACTCAAAAAATTGTATCTTTAGATAAATATGCTTATCGACTAGCTAATTCTTTTTATGATGAAATAATTGGAATTTATTATGGAAAAAAATATTTTGGTGAAGAAGCTAAAAATGATGTTATCTCAATCGTTAAAAATTTAGTTCAAACATATAAAGAAAGACTAAAAGAGAATAATTGGCTTTCTAAAAACACTATTGAAAAAGCTATATTAAAACTCGATACAATGAAAATTAAAATTGGATATCCTGATAAAATTAGCGAACTCTTTACAAAACTTGATTTCAATGAAAACGATTCTTTATATGAAATTGTTTTAAATTTAACTAGAATCAAAAACCAATACAATAGTTCTCTTCTTTTTAAACCTGTTGATAAATCTATTTGGGTTATGAGTGGAAATACAGTTAATGCTTGTTATAATCCTTCTAGTAACGATATAACTTTCCCAGCCGCAATTTTAAGAAAGCCATTCTATTCTTTATCTCAAAGCGTAGAAGAAAATTATGGAGGAATTGGATGCGTTATAGGACATGAAATTTCACATGCTTTTGATAATAATGGTGCCCAAATGGATGAAAATGGCAATATAAACAATTGGTGGACAAAAGAAGATTACGAGAATTTCAAAGAAAAAACAGAATTAATGGTTGAAGAATTTGACGGACTCCCATTACTTGATTCAAAAGTTAACGGTAGATTAACAGTGAGTGAAAATATTGCCGATAATGGAGGAATAACTTCATCTATTCAATCTTTAAGAAGAGTTAAAGAAAATCCAGACTTTAAATTATTCTTTAAAAATTATGCAAGAATATGGTGCGCAAAACAAAGAGATGAATACTCTAAATTATTGCTCACTGTTGATGTCCACGGTCCTAATTATTATAGAGCAAATATGCAAGTTAGAAATTTCAAAGAATTCTATGAAGCTTTTGATGTAAAAGAAACTGATAAAATGTATTTGGATCCTTCAAAACGTGTGATTATTTGGTAAAAAAAGGCGCTTCATAAAAGCGCTTTTTTTATAATCTGTACTATATATAAAATAATTATGGGTATAATTATTTTAAAATGGATTAACCCTCCCGCCCAACAGGCCGGCCTTTGTAAGGCAAGAAAGTTACGAAATAAGAAAATTTTCAATTTTTTGTATATTTTTATCAAAAAAATAATAAAAATATATTACATTAGTCACATATTTAAATTATCTAATAACATTTTTATCTATTTTATTAACATAATAATCAAGTAAAACTTCTTTATCAAAAGTAACTAAATTATCTAGATTTATATCATCAAATTTATAGAATTTAATTTCTAAACTTTCATTATCATGTTCTTTTATTTTTAAAGTTCTAGAGTCTATAATAATTTTAAAAACAATATCAGTATAGAAGGTAATATCACCATTTGGATAAATAAATTTGCCCTTTTCGCCACTATAAATTCCATAGAAATCTATTTCCGAATTTATTTTATCTAAATCAATACCAGTCTCTTCTTTAATTTCTCTTTTTAACCCATCAAGGATATTTTCTCCCATATTTAAAGCTCCGCCTGGAAAAGACAATTTTAAATTGTCACTTCTTGTCTCAAGCAAAACTTCATCTTTTTCATTGAGTATCAATCCACAAACTGCTATAGCCATAATTTCTTTATGGCCTATTAAATTTCTAATATATTTTATATAATCTTCCATACATTTTGATTTTACACTACTAATCACTGGAAATATATGTATAAGTAAAAGATTTACATCTTATTTTAAAAAAAACAGCACCAGAATTTGATGCTGTTTTATTTTTTGGCGGAAAAGTGCGCCAGGCGAACTTTTCGACTCTACATTTTAATAGAGAATTTTT
>CALVMY010000115.1 GCA_944349405.1 uncultured Bacilli bacterium
AAATTCTTTGCTTTTTGATTTCCATATATAAAGCATTTCTTGAAATGCCTATTTTTTCAGCTAAATCAGAAATACTTTTGTAATTTTTAGATTCAATTAACAATTGTAATTGAACTCTTTGTTTAAATGTGATTCTTTTTCCAGACATACATATGACCTCCTTTTTAACTGGAAACGAAATCATTTCTATTATATCGATATTTACAAGTCATTGATTACAAGTTGTAATTTACAATTTGAGATTTAAACAAATATTTTTTTATTTCTTTTTAATATATCTTTGGTGTTAAAATATCTTTGTGATTACAGTTTATAAAGAAATAAATAAAACTTTAGAAAAAAAGGTTGTCGAAGATTTAAATACATTAGAAGTCGAAACTGGAAGCTGGATTCATATTAGTGAACCAACTCAAGAAATTTTAGAGAAAATATCTGAAATAACTGAGATTCCTAGCGACTTACTTTTTTGTGCGTTAGATGAAGAAGAAAGTGCTCGTATTGATGCTGATGATGGAAATACACTTATAGTTTTAGATACTCCTTATCTTAGTGATCAAGAAAAAGGGTTATATTCTAGCGCCCCTTTTATCATCGCCTATAATTATGAATATTATGTAACAATTGAGCGACATAGTTTCGAATTAATGGACGAATTGTTTAAAAGAGTCAAAATAATTGAACCTCATAAACATGTTCGTTTAACATTAAATTTTGTTTATCGATTAGCAACTCTTTTTATTACCTATTTAAAAAGAATTAATTTACATACTGATGAATTAGAAAAAAAGATTAGAAATTCAACTAAAAATAAAGAAGTTTTAGAGTTAATGGACATTAATAAATCATTAATTTATTTTTCAACTGCTTTAAATGGCGATAAAGGTGTTTTAGCAAAACTTTTAAAATCACAAACATATAATCGATATGAATCAGATTATGATTTGATGGAAGATGCTCAAGTTGAAATAAATCAAGCTGTTGAAATGTGTACAATTTTAAGAGATGTTTTAACCGGTATGATGGATGCTTTTGCTTCAATTATTAATAATAATATGAACATTATTATGAAATCTTTAACTGTTATAACAATTGTGCTTTCTATCCCTACTTTGGTTGCTTCATTTTTTGGAATGAACGTTGTTGATTTACCTTTGGCAAATACTGAACATGGTTTTTATATAATTTTTGCTATTTCTTTTGTGTTAGCAATCATTGTCGCAATTGTTTTAATTTTAGTTTCTAATCGTAATAAAACTCGAAAATAAGTATGATTTATTTAAAAGCTGAAGAAAGTGATATTGAAGAATGTATTTCATTAAAAAGAAATGTTTTTAATAGATTAAAAGAAAAAAATCTCCCTTTTTGGAGTGAAGAATATCCTAGTGATGAACTAATAAAAGAAGATGTTTTAAGTGGTAGGCAAAGAATTATAAAAGAAAATAATGAGATTATTGCTTCAACTGTTTTTAGTAGTGTAAAAGATGAATGGGGTGATAATGAATACCCTTTTAAAACACCTGATTTATATTGTTTTTCAAGAGTAATGGTTAAAACCGGTTTTGAAAATAAACATGTTGGTTATTTTTTAATTTCGAATGTAATTGAAGAAATTAAAAAAATAGGTGCAAGAGGCATTGGAATAATGGTTGATCCAACAAATCATAATGCTTTACACCTATATTCGAAATTTGGTTTTAAATTTATCGAAACAAAAGAATATTTCTATGGTCTTTATTCGACCTATGAATTAATTTTTTAATTTAAATAAGCTAAAGAAGCGCTTAATAAACCTTCTAAAGTGTCCGCTAATGTGTGGACATTTTCTTTAAAATCGGATTTAACCCAGTTAACAATTAAAATTAATGCACCGGCAGAAGAATAGTTAAAAAAGTTTTCAAAATCTTTCTTATTTTTGTTTGCAAAAAATTTAGGATAAATTGTTAAGACGAGTTGTCGGGCAATGTTCATTAACTCTTTAACAAATTTTTTAGCGATATTATCACCTAAAATTGCCCCAGTAATCTCTTTATTGTTATAAAGTGTTTTTAATATCTCTAAAATATAGTCGTTATCGGTTAAATTATCTTTTTTAGCTAAAAATAAAGGCATTAAACTATTTTTAAATTTTCCGATAAAATCATTTTGAATTTTTTCATATAAATTATTTAAATCTTCAAAATAGAGATAAAAAGTACCTCTATTTATTTCGCACATTTCAGCTAATTCACTTACTGTAATCGAATCAAATTTTTTAGTTTTTAATAATTCACAAAATTTATCTGCAATTATTTTTTTAGTAATTCGGCTTCTTAAATCTTCTTTTCTAGTCTTTGAGTTTTCTTTCATTTCTTTACACCTCAACAAATTTAAGTTTGATATTCAACAACATAATATTTAATTGTTGAACATCTTATTAATAATTATAACATTGTATATTGATTTTAGACAACATGTCGATAAATTATAAGTAAGGAGGTGCAAACTAATGAAAATATTAATTATTACTGGAGCAAATGGTCATTTAGGTAATACGATTATCAATCTATTAAAAAATAATAAAGATATTGAAATACGTGGCTTAGTGCTTTCTAAAAAAGGATTAGAAGACGGAAATAATTTAAAATATTATGAAGGTGATATAAGAAATGTTGATTCTTTAATTCCGCTTTTTAAACATGAAAAAAGAGATTTAATTTATGTAATACATACCGCTGCAATAATCTCGATTCAAGATAAGTTAGATGATAATTTATATGATGTAAATGTAAAGGGAACATTAAATATTGCTAATTTAGCATTAAAAAATGATGTAGAAAAATTTATTTATGTTTCAAGTGTTCATGCTTTAAAAGTAGAAGAAGATAAAAAAGTTATTAAAGAAGAAACTGAATTTAATCCAGATTTTGTTGAAGGTGGTTATGCTAAAACTAAAGCCATAGCTACTCAAAAGATATTAAATTTAACTAAAAAAGGATTAAACGCTCTAATAGTTCAGCCTTCTGGAATTATAGGGCCTTATTTTTTAGATGAAAATAATCATTTAATTAAAATGATCAATGATTATATCTTAGGAAAACTACCAGCCGGAGTTAAAGGAGGATATGATTTTGTTGATGTTAGAGATGTAGCAAGTGCAACAATAAATGCGATAAAATTCGGAGAAGTTGGTGAAACATATATCTTAGCTAATAAACATTATGAAATAAAAGATATTTTTAAGATTATCGATAAGTATGTAAAAACAAAAAAGATACCAATTATTCCTATCTTTTTAGCTAAAATTTTTCTTCCTTTATTAACATTTATTGCTAAAAAGAAGAAAATTAAACCTTTATATACCAAATATTCACTATTTACTTTAGGAATAAATGATAATTTTTCTCATGAAAAAGCTTCTAAATTATTACACTTTTATCCTAGAGATATATCTATTACAATCAAAGATACAATTGAATATTTAAAAACATTTATAAAACAAAAAAATCTAAAAAAATCATAAAAATTCAATATAGTATCAAAAACTAATTTTTATTGTTTATATTACTCAATTAAAGTGTGATAAAATATTTTTTATGGAAGACAATTTTACAAATTTAAAAGAATATATCAAAGTTTTAGAGGAATATAAATTACCTGATTATAGAGAATTATCTTCAATTCCTTTATATATGGAGCAAGTAATCAGTTATATTCAAGGAGTTTTATCTCCAGTTGAAAAAGATAAAACTATAATTACACCTTTTATGGTTAATAATTATGTCAAAGCTAAAATTGTAAAAGCTCCTGAAAATAAAAAATATGATAAAGATCATATCGGCTATTTAATAGCTATATCTTTACTTAAGCAAACAGTTTCAATGAGAGATTTAGCAACTCTCATTGAAATGGATAAATTTTTAACTAATGACAAGCAAAAACTTTATACTTTGTTTAAAGAGATGCATGATGAGGTATTAAAAAACCAAACTCATCGAACTAAACTTAGAATAGACGCTTTAGAAAAAAATAAGAAAAGAAAAGATAAAAATTCTGAAAATTTAGACTTATCTTATATTGCCTTAAGGCTTTATATAGAAAGTGAAACGTCTAAATTAATCGCCGATTCAATTATGAATAAGATTAGTCGAGATGTTTTACCAGCAGAAGCTTATGAAACTGATAAAAAAGTTAATAAGTTCGAAAATAAAAAGGAGTATAAAGAGGCTAAAAAACTTTCTCAAAGAAAGTATAAGGAGGAGTTATGAAAGTTTTAGTTACTGGTGGATTAGGTTTTATTGGATCTCATACTGTTGTCGCACTTTTAGAAAATGGTCACGATGTTGTTGTTATTGATAACCTTTATAATTCAAAAGAAGTTGTAAAAGACAGAATTAAAGAAATCACTCATAAAGATTTCAAAACCGTTATTGCAGATGTTCAAAATGAAGTTGAATTAGAAAAGATTTTTAAAGAAGAAAAAATCGATGCAATCATTCATTTTGCTGGCTATAAAGCAGTCGGTGAAAGTGTTTCAAAACCACTTGAATATTATAAAAATAATTTAGATTCAACATTTTCGCTTTTAAAAATGATGAAAAAATATGGAACTAAAAACTTTGTTTTCTCTTCAAGTGCAACTGTTTATGGAGAACCTAAAAGAGTTCCAATGTATGAAACTGACCCAGTTACTGAAGCAACTTCTCCATATGGCGAAACTAAAGTCATGATTGAAAGAATTTTAAAAGACGTTGCTAAAGTTAATCCTGATTATAATATTGCTCTTTTAAGATACTTTAATCCAATTGGTGCTCATAAAAGTGGACTCTTAGGTGAAGATCCTAATGGAATTCCAAACAATTTATTACCATATATTGCAAAAGTTGCTACCGGCCAATTAAAACAAGTTAATGTCTACGGAAATGATTATGATACACCAGACGGAACAGGTGTTAGAGACTATATTCACGTTGTTGATTTAGCAAAAGGACACGTTTTAGCTTTAAATAAACTTGCTACAAATTGTGGACTTGTTATTTAT
>CALVMY010000116.1 GCA_944349405.1 uncultured Bacilli bacterium
TTGCTAAATGTGGTGGATTATCTAAAGCTGTTGAGCAAGCCTTAAAAGAAACTAATACTAAATTCGATGTTAAAGGTATTAATGTTGATGGAATGGATAATATTCGTAAAGCATTATTAGAACTTAAAAACAACAAAAATTTATTTAATTTTATTGAAGGAATGGCATGCGAAGGTGGATGTATTGGCGGACCATGTAATTTGCAACATACTATTAAAAATAAATTAATGGTCGATAAATTCTCTAATGAAGGAGATGCCGAAATTAAAGAAAATATTTCAAAAGAAGGCAATATTTAATTTATGAAAAATGAATTTCGTGATTTATTAACTGAAAATATAACTGAAAGTGACATTTTACTTTTAGGTGTTCCTTTTGATAAAAATGCTTCAGTAGGAAAAGGAGCCTCTTTAGCTCCTCAAACTTTGAGAGATTTATCTTATGATTTACCTGCTTTAGATATGCATGGTAATTTATTAAAATCTAAAATTTATGATTTAGGTGATTTTGAAGCTGATGAAACTTTTTCTAATTTAGCAAAAGAAATGGAAGAAAAATTTTATTCTTTTCATGATAAATTTCATTTAATTTTTGGCGGAGATCATTCAATTGCTATTGCTAGCGAAAGAGCCTTTTATAATGAATGCTTAAAAAATAATGAAGAACCAGTTATTATTCATATTGATGCTCATCCAGATATTTGTGATAGTTATCATGATTCGATTTATTCTCATGCTTGCCCAATTAAAAGAGCAATTGATTTAGGATATAAAGATTATAATATTACCTTAATTGGAGTTCGTGGCTTCGAAGCTCAAGAAATTGAAACTTTTAAAAAACATCCAACTCTTGATGTATTTAAAGCCGTTGATGTTAATAAATTAGGAATTGAACCATTATTAACATTATTAAGAGCAAAATATCGCGATAAAAAATATGAGATTCATATTTCTTATGATATCGATGCAAATGATCCATCTTTTGCTCCAGGAACAGGTACACCAGAAGCTTTTGGACTTGCATCTATTGATATCTTAAATTTAATAAGAGGATTAGTTGAAACTTTAAACGTTACTAGTTTAGAAATAGTTGAAGTTGCTCCACCTTTAGATGTAAACAATATTACTTCGTGGCTTGCTTTAAAAACTGTTTATGAATTAATTCACTCTTTAGATATAAAAAACGCTAAATAAAATACACCATGAATTATTAATAAAATTCTATTTATTTTATTTAAAACGAGTTATAAAAATAGTAAAATATTTTTGTTAATTTTTAATATAAATTAAGGAGAAATTAAAAATGGCAAAAACATATCAATTAGTTTTAATTAGACATGGTGAAAGTGAATGGAATAAGTTAAATCTTTTCACAGGTTGGACCGATGTTGAACTTTCAGAAAAAGGTGTTGAAGAAGCAAAAAATGGTGGAAAATTATTAAAAGAAGAAGGTTTCCATTTTGATTGTGCTTATACTTCTTATTTAAAAAGAGCAATCCATACTTTAAATCATGTTTTAGAAGAAATGGAAGAAGAATACATTCCAGTTTATAAATCTTGGAGATTAAACGAAAGACATTATGGTGCTTTACAAGGTCTTAATAAGAGTGAAACTGCTGAAAAATATGGTGAAGAACAAGTCAAAATTTGGAGAAGAAGTTATGATGTTCAACCTCCAGCATTAACGGCAGAAGATCCAAGAAATCCAGCAAATCAAAAACAATACGCTGATGTTGGTGTTCAAGATTGCCCATTAACCGAATGTTTAAAAGATACAGTTGCAAGAGTTTTACCTTATTGGGAATGCGAAATTAAACCAGCAATTGTTAGTGGAAAAAGAGTAATTATTGCTGCTCATGGTAATTCTTTAAGAGCATTAGTTAAATATCTTGAAAATATTAGTGATGATGAAATCGTTGGATTAAATATTCCTACTGGTGTCCCACTTGTTTATGAATTTGATGAATATTTCCACGTTTTAAATAAAAGATATTTAGGCGACCAAGATAAAATTAAAGCAGCTATGGATGCTGTTAAAAATCAAGGCAAAGCTAAATAATTTTAATATATATAAAAAAATCGGTTTTTCTGAAAATAGAAAAACCTTTTTTTAAAAAATGAAAAAATTTTTCCAATAATTTATTCTTTACAGTCGTTTTTTAAAGTATAATTATTTTAATTACACTTAAAGGAGAGTAAGATGGAATTTATTTTTTCAACTCATGATTTTGTTATATTGGTTATTTTAGCATTATTTTTAATTGGCGGAGCAATTAGTGGATTTGCAAATAAATTTATTAAATTCATTTCGATTGTTGGTGCGCTAGCTATAACTTATTTTTTCAGTGCTACAATTGCAAATGCAATTTGTAATATAAGAGAAGTAAAAGAATGGATTGCTGAATTTGAAGCAGGCGGGCTAATTATTTTACTTGGCACTTATATAATTTTATTCATAATTTCTTTAGCCTTATTATTAGTTTTTGCTGCTCCAATAACAAAATTCTTTTTATCGGGTGGGGTAATAAGAAACACGATAAACCACACTTTAGGTGCAATTATAGGTTTATTTATTGGATTTTTATTCGTTTCAATTTATTTATTAATACTAAATGGACTTGCTCAAATTGGTGATAATAATCCAATAAATGATTTTATTAATTCGTGTTTTGGATACGATGATAATGTAATGACTTTATCTAGATGGATACTTGATTTTGCGATAGGAAGTGTTGGAAAAATAAAAGAAATGATATAAAAAAAACGGATCCTTATGGATCCTTTTTTTGTGGAAAACTTTTCAATAAAAATGACAAGTTTTAGCAATATTTAAAAATTTTTTCAACATTTTATCAACAAAATGTAAATAAGTTCTTCTAAAATACATTCTTGCTTTATAGAAAGGGTTGGGGACTAGAACCCTTCATATATTATATGTATCTATTATTTAGATATATCACCAATATTTATTTTTAAAAATGTTTTTAAATCGTTTGGATTGATTTTAATTTGTTTTCCGACTTCGCCAGCACTTATATAAATAAAATCGTGATTAAAGAAATTTGAATTTACTGTTATTTCAATATTTGACTTTAATAATCCAATTATAGAACATCCTCCATGAACATAACCTGTAATTGGTTTCATTTCTTTTTCATGGGCCATCTCAATTGATTTTTCGCCCTTTAACTTAGCACATTTCTTTAAATCTAATTCCTTATCTACTTCAAGAGAAAAAATATAGTATTTATAAGGACTTTTCGAGGTTCGAGTTAAAAGTGTTTTATAGCATAATGAAGGCTCCTCGTTTAAAATTAGAGCGATTTCTTTTCCGCTCAAACGATTATTAGCTTCATATTCTTTCAATTCATAATTAATTTTATGTTTATCTAATATTTTTGTAACATTAGTAGTAATTTTTTTCATAATTTTTTTAAAAAGATTCATCTTTTTATTTAAGATGAATCTTTTGATTTATTAAATTTTCTTTGGATCGACTAAAAACTCTTTATTATCAATTTCATGGTGTATTTTAGAAATAAATTCATCGATAGAGATAGGAATTTGTTTTTCTTCACCGTATTTACGATATGTAACGGTATTATTTTCTTTTTCTTTATCACCAATAACTAAAGTATATGGAGTTTTTTTGATAATTGAGTTTCTCATACGATAGCCAAGTTTTTCTTCACTAGCATCAAGAGTTACTCTAAATCCCTCGTTTTCAAATTTTTCTTTAAGATTTTTTGCATAATCTAAATGGAAGTTATTATTAACTGGTAAAATATTAATTTGATTTGGAGAAATCCAAAGAGGGAACGCTCCTCCAAAATGTTCTGTAATAATGCCGATGAATCTTTCAAATGAACCTAAGATTGCTCGATGAAGCATAACAGGTCTTTCTTTTTCACCGTTTGCATTGATATAAGTGCAATCAAATCTTTCAGGAAGATTCATATCTAGTTGAATTGTGCCGCATTGCCAAATTCTTCCCATACAATCTTTAAGTTTGAAGTCTAATTTTGGGCCATAGAATGCACCATCACCTGGGTTGATGGTTAATTCTTTATTTGTTGCAACGCAAGCATCATGTAAAATCTTTTCACTTTGTTCCCAAATCGCATCATCTCCAATATAATCTTTTTCTGGTTTTGTTGACAAAACGATTGAATAATCAAGACCGAATGTTGAATATATTTCATCATATAATTTTAATAATTTTTCAATCTCATCTTGTAATTGGTCGCGTGTGCAGAAAATATGAGCATCATCTTGAGTAAAACATCTAACTCTAAATAAACCATTTAAAGCGCCACTTGCTTCATGTCTATGAACTAATCCTAATTCTCCCAAACGAAGTGGTAAATCTTTATAGGAATGTAATTCGCTATTATAAACAACTAAAGCGCCTGGACAATTCATTGGCTTGATAGCAAAATCTCTATCGTCAACTTTAGTTGTATACATATTTTCTTTATAGTGATCCCAGTGGCCGGAAGTTAGCCATAATTCTTTGGATAAAATAACAGGAGTAGTAATTAATTTATAACCATGTTTGGTATGAATTTGATACCACCAATTTTCTATTTGTCTTCTTAAAATTAAGCCGTTTGGTAAGAAAAATGGGAATCCAGGACCATATTCTGAAATCATAAATAAGCCTAATTCTTTACCTAATTTTCTATGATCTCTCTTTTTAGCTTCTTCCTTAATATGTTCTAAATGTTCTAATTCTTCTTTGCTGAAACAAGATACGCCATAAATTCTAGTTAATTGCTTATTTTTTGAATTTCCTCTCCAATATGCTCCAGCGATTGTTTCTAATTTAAAATATTTTATAAAACCAGTTGAAGGAACGTGTGGTCCCATACAAAGATCGACAAAATCGCCTTGAGTGTAAGTAGAAATTGTGCCTTCTAATTCGTTAATTAATTCGATTTTGTATGGATTGTTTTTGAATAATTCCAAAGCTTCATCTTTAGAAATTTCTTTTCTAATAATATATTCATTCGCTTTAGAAAGTTCTTTCATTTTATTCTCGATTTTGACTAAATCTTCCTCTTTTAAAACATAGTCACCAAAATCTATATCGTAATAAAATCCATCTTCAATAGAAGGACCGATTCCTAATTTTGCATCTTTAAAAAGCAAAAGAACTGCTTGAGCTAAAAGATGAGAAGTTGAATGATTTAAAATTGAAAAAGCTTCATTTGATTTAGAAGTAATGATTTCAAATTTTCCACCATGAGGAATTTTAGAATAAAGATCATATAAATCATCATCTAATTTATAGCCAATTGCATTTTTAGCCAAAGAAGTAGATATTTTAGAAGCAACATCATGACCATTAGAAGATTCTTCAACTTCAATTAAACTACCATCTAACAATTTTAATTCCATGTTATTTTCTCCTTTATAAATTTATTAAATAAAAAGTCCCTAGATTTGTAATTTGTTAAAAATTACTATCTAAGGACGAATGACTTATTTTCGCGGTACCACCTTAGTTATAAATATTAAAATATTTATCACTCAATTTAATCTTTTTATCGATTAAAGATTATAAACGTTAGGTTACCCTAAGTGCTCCAAAGTGGTATTTATTATTTCTTTTAATAAAAACTTTCAGCTAATGTTTTTAATCTCTTTTAAAAGTTAAATAACAAACATGTCTTTTTCTTAGCACAAATATTTTAGTATTTTTAAATTATTTTGCAATAACTTTACTATAAAATGTCTCTATCTTCAGGAAGTTGAACAATTCTCATAAAGTTTGTTCTTCCTGCACCAGTAGGAGTGCCACCACCAATTAAGATGTAATCACCTGGATTTAATCCTAATGCTCTAGCTTTAACAATTGCGATAACTTCCATTTCTTCAATGAAATCAGGCATTTTTTTAGATTTAATATAGGTTGAATAAATTCCCCAATATAAAGCATTTTGTCTAACGGTTGTTAATTTATTAGAAATTGAAAGAATTGGTCAGCATGGTCTAGCTTTTGAAATTCTTCTTGAAGATCTTCCAGTTTCAGTAAATGAAACAATTAATTTTGCATCGATTAATTTTGCAGTATTAGCAATAGCATTAGCAATAGCGTCGTTGTTATCTTTATTTGATGTATCGTAAGCTTGTTTTGCTAAAGATTCATAGTCTAATTCTCTTTCAGTTGTACGAGCGATTTTTGTTTGCATTAATACTGATTCAGCAGGATATTCACCATTTGCTGATTCTCCTGAAAGCATAACGCAGTCAGTAGATTCAAATATGGCTGTAGAAACATCACCAACTTCAGCTCTTGTAGGAATTGGAGAATGACACATTGAATCGAGCATTTGAGTAGCGGTAATTACAGGTTTACCTCTTTCTCTACATTTTTTAATTAAGTTTCTTTGAACAATTGGAACTTGCTCTTCAGGGATTTCAAGACCTAAATCACCTCTTGCAACCATGATTGCGTCACTAGCATCAACGATTTCATCTAGGCAAGTCATTGCTTCACAGTTTTCGATTTTAGAAATAATTTTAATTTCGGGATGATTGTGAGCAGCAAGTAAACTTCTAATTGCTAAAACGTCATTTGGATTTCTAACAAAAGAAGCAGAAATAAAATCAACACCGTTTTCACAACCCCGAATAAGGTCTTGTTCATCTTTTTCTGAAATAAATTTCATTGAAAGACGAGCTCCAGTACAGTTGACGCCTTTATGATTAGAAATTGGATGACTGTTTAAAGCTTCACAGATAATTTCGTGATTTTCTTCATCTTTTCCAGTAACTAAATAATCAAGTTTGCCGTCATCAATTTTAATATGTGAGCCAATTTTAATATCATCATATAATCCAGGAAAGTTTACACTAATTTTATCTTGTGTACCTAATACTTCTTTCATAGAAATACGAGTAATTTGGCCTTTTTTAATTTCGATTTTGCCATTTTCCATATCATGACATCTAATTTCTGGACCTTTTGTATCAAGCATAACAGGAATATAAATTCCTTCTTTTTCTAATTCTCTAGCTTTTTGGAGTTTTGCTAAGTGTTCTTCATAAGCACCATGAGAGAAGTTGAGTCTCATTACATTCATGCCGTTTTCAATTAATTTTCTTAACATTGGCATGTCTTGAGAAGCAGGACCGATTGTACAAACAATTTTTGTTTTTTTAGTGATGTTTTCTTTAAGCATATTTTTCTCCCTTAATTTTATTTTACTAAATCATGTAATTTATAAAAATCCATGTGTTTATCTCTTTCGAGTTTTAAAGCTTCATAAATATCGGTATATACTAATTTATTTTCGTGTATTCCAACACATACACCACCAATTCCTTGATCTAATAATTCAACAGCATAAGCACCCATTCTAAATGAATTAACTCTTTCCATTGCAGTTGGCTTGCCGCCTCTTTGTATATGACCTAAAATAGTTGCTCTTGCTTCCCAATTGGTATTTTCATTGATTTCTTTTTCTAATTGTTTTGTATCAAGAAGTTTTTCGGCAACAAGAATAATATATGATTCTCTTCCTTCTTCTAAAGCTTTGTTCATTCTATTATATAAAGCCTCTTTATTTTCTAAAGGATGGTCGCAAGTAAATACTTCATCTGCATTTGTTGCAATTCCAGCAAAAATAGTTAAATCAGGACAATGGTTTCCCATAATTTCGATAATTCCACATCTATTATGTGAAGTCATTGTATCTCTAACATTATCGATAGCATTAACAACCGTGTTTAATGCAGTATCGAATCCGATTGTGTAATCACTTGAAGCAATGTCGTTATCAATTGTTCCTGGAAGACCAACACAATTAATTCCCATTTCGGTTAATTTTTTTGCCCCCATATAAGAACCATCACCGCCGATAACAATTAAAGCTTCAATACCTTCGTTTTTTAATGCTTCAACAGCTTTAGCTCTTACACTTTCTTCTTTGAATTCTGGAAGTCTGGCTGTTTTAATAGCAGTACCACCAACATTCATTTTTTCTTCGATAAAGTGTTTATCGACCTTTTTAAAATTATTACTTATTAAACCTTTATAGCCATCATAAACAACATACATTTCTTTGTTTAAAGCAATTCCTGCTTTGATAGCTCCAATGACGGTTGAGTTCATTCCTGGAGCATCGCCGCCACTAGTTAGGATTCCGATTTTTTTGACCATTTTTACTCTCCTAAAACTAAACAATGATATTATAATATTTTCGGTTTTTTAAATAAATAAATTTATTTATTTATTAAAATGAGGAGCAATTCTTAATTTATAAAATATTTGTAAAATTCTAAATTTTTACTATTTTATTACTAAATATATACTAATTAATTACTTTTTATTTTTTTGAAATTAATCCTTAATTTAAAAGATTATTGAATGTATAATTTAAGGACGATGGAAAATAATTTGATCTTTATTTATAAGGAAGATAGTAATCCTGAAGATTATTTAAAATTTTTTAATGATTATTATTTGCCG